>NZ_AZQX01000132.1:0-14852 GCF_000568385.1 Halomonas sp. BC04 | reverse complement strand
CCCGGCGCGGCGGCGGTGCATGAGTGGCTGGATGGCATCGACGCCTGGCGACGCAGTGAACGGGTSCCACCGYTGCTCGCGCTGGTCGAGCTGGAGGCCCCGAGGCTTGCCGACAGGCTCGGGTGCGTCTGGCGAGCTGTCGCCCAGCTTTCGCCCAGAACCCTGGTCGAAGAGGGCTTCAAGGGTGGCGCGCTGGGCCAGGAGCTGGCCCGGCGACGCCGGGCCATAATCGAGCAGGTGCTGGAGGAGCGCTCGAAATCCTGATGCTGCTCTCGTTTCAGCCGTCGCTACGGATACGGGCGATGATATCCCGCAGCCGTGCATCGGCTTCCTCATTGGCGACCTGGCAGGTACCGGCATTGTAGTGTCCGCCGCCACCGTAGGCCAGGCAGAGCTCGCCAACGTTGGTGCGGCTGGAGCGGTCGAGGATTGACTTGCCGATTGCAAATACGGTGTTCTGCCGCTTCAGCCCCCACATGACGTGAATGGAGATATTGCAGTCCGGATAGAGGGCGTAGATGACGAAGCGGTTGGTGGCATAGATGGTCTCTTCGTCACGCAGGTCGAGGACCACCAGGTTGCCGTGAACCTCGGCGCAGCGCTGGATCTGATCCCGGGCCTTGTCGCTGTGTTCCCGATAGAGCTCGATGCGCTCCTGTACGTCCGGCAGGTCGAGAATCTGCTCGATACTGTGCTCCCGGCAGTAGTCGATCAGCTTCATCATCAACTGGTAGTTCGAGATGCGGAAGTCGCGGAAGCGCCCGAGCCCGGTCCGTGCATCCATGATGAAGTTCAGCAGCACCCAGCCTTGCGGATCCAGCACCTCCTCGCGATTGAACTGGGCCGAGTCGCCCTTGTCCACGGCGTCCATCATGTCGTCCCAACGGGCGGGAAAGGCATCGTGACCGCCATAGTGGCGCCAGAGAACCCGAGCGGCCGAAGGGGCGTCGGGATCGATGACGTGGTTTTCCGCCCGCTGCTCGTTGCGCAGCGTCTCGCTCAGGTGATGATCGAAGGCCAGGTGGCAGCCGGGCACATAGGGCAGGTTGGTGGTGATGTCCCGTTCGCTGATTTCGATCTTGCCATCCTGCATGTCCTTGGGATGCACGAAGAGGATGTCATCGATCAGGTCGAGATGCTTGAGCAGGGCACCGCATACCAGGCCGTCGAAGTCGCTGCGTGTCACAAGGCGGAATTTGGCAGACATTCTGGTTCCTTTTCTTGTTCATTGGGGCTCCTTTACGGAGCATTACCCAAGTTTACCTAACTGCCTGTGCTTGCCAACTAAATCCGACAGGCCACAGGCGCTGGTCGGGGGCATCGAAACTGGCCCAGAGCTCGCCGTAGGTACGACCATCGCGAGGGTGGCGCGCCTCGGGCAGCAGTTCGGCCAACGGCTTCAGCACGAAGGCGTGATGAAGTATTTCTCCCCGCGGTAGCGCGACCCCGTCATGCTCTCCGATCAGGTCCCCCACCGTCAGCAGGTCGATGTCCAGGGTTCGAGGGCTGAACTTGGGGCTCTCCTTGCGCCGGCCATTGGCGAACTCCAGGCGCTTGCACCAGGCCTGAAGCTCCCCGACCGACCAGTCGCTCTCGAAGGCGACGACAAGATTGAAGAAGTTGCGCCCATCCTCGAAGCCCACCGGCTCGCTTTCGAAGACACGGGAGACCGCCAGGCTGGCGAAGGTACCCGCCAAGGCATCCAGACAGATGCGAACGTGAGTCTCACGATCGATGTTGCTGCCGATGCTGGCACTGATCAGGCCATCACGTCTCCTCAGGTCGGGTGCCGCGCTCGATGCGAACGCCGACTGCGGCGGCGGCGGGTACGGCACCAGGTTTGCGTACCGTGAGTCGCAGCCAGGGAATGGCGAACTCGTCACGCAGTGTCGCCGCGAGCCGCTCACTGAAGGTTTCCACCAGGGCGAAATCGTGGTCGCCGGCGAAGCGGGCGATCCGCTGGCTGATGGCGGCATAGTCGAGGGTGAGCGAAATATCGTCACCGGCGGCAGCGGGGCGAATGTCGGTGGCCATCTCCAGGTCGAGCAGCAGCCGCTGGGTGATGGCGCGCTCCCAGTCATAGACGCCGATCACGGTCTCCACAGCGAGCGACTCGATCAGTACACGGTCCATGGTGCCTCCCCGTCGGCGGAAGATGCGTTGGGCATCCGATTTGGCGCTCGATTGTACGTGAGCCGCCGGGGGGATGACAGGCGCTGCCCTGTCTAAACGGTGTCGGGGGTGGCAGAATCCGGTCATGAGTATGGAAAAAGACAAGTACAGGTGACATCGGTCGAATGGCTGCCGCTGCTGCTGGGGTTGGGTTATCTCAGCGGTTCCTGGCTGGGTGCCTGAGCGTGTGCCGAATGGCGGGCGTGGAGGACCCGCGGCTGGGAGGCTCCCGTAACCCGGGATTCTCCAATGTGCTGCGGTTGCATGGCCGCCGGCTGGCACTGGCGACGTTGCTGCTGGACGCCTCCAAGGGCATGCCGGTGCTCTGGCTGTCCCTCTGGCTTGGGCTGCCGCCCTGGCCCAGGCATGGTCGGCCTGGCGGTGCTGCTGGGTCACAGCTACCCACCCTGGCACCGTTTTCGCGGCGGCAAGGCCGTCGCCAGTGCCTTTGGCGTCATGCTTGTCCTGACGCCCTGGGTGGCGTTGTGTTGTGCCCTGCTCTGGGTAGTCCTGGCCTGGCGCGTGCGCACCGCTGCGGTGGCCTCTCTAGCCAGTGCCGGCCTGGCGCCACTGGTCAGCGTCTGGCTGGCGCCGGACTATGTCATCGTGGTGATGGCCTTTACCGTACTGGTGCTGGCACGGCATATGCTGAATATCCGACGCCTTAGGCGCGGCGACGAGCAGCGGTTCTAGAAGCCTACAGGTCGCCAGGGCACGCCGCGGCCAGGGCAGGCCTTCGGAGCAGCTGGAGAGAGAATGTCGCCAGTCATCAGTTGCCGGTCGGTGCCCGGAGGGTATCCATCGGCCAGCGTGGTACCGCCTTCATGATGCCGGTCTCATCACTTTCCCCTGCCAATAGCCGCTGAGCGCCACATAGGCGATCATGGCACCGTTATCGGTACAGAAGCGGCCGCGCGGGTAATAGGCCTGGGCGCTGCGCTTGTCGGTCTCCCGTTCCAGCCGTTCCCGCAGGCGCACATTGGCACTGACGCCCCCCGCCATCACCAGCCGCTTGAGGTCGGTGGCATCCAGCGCACGGCGGCACTTGATCACCAGCGTATCCACCACCGCCTCCTCGAAGGCGCGTGCCACGTCGGCGCGGGCCTGGTCGTCCAGCGCGCCATCCTGCTCCAGCCGCTTCAGGGTGGTCAGGGTATGGGTCTTGAGCCCCGAAAAGCTGAAATCGAGCCCCGGGCGGTCGGTCATGGGGCGCGGGAAGCGAAAGCGACCGGGGTCGCCCAGTTCGGCGAGCTTCGCCACCTGTGGGCCGCCGGGATAGGCAAGCCCCAGCATCTTGGCCGCCTTGTCGAAGGCCTCGCCGGCGGCGTCGTCCACCGATTCGCCCAGCAGCCGATAATTGCCCAGCCCCTGGACCTCGACCAGTTGGGTGTGGCCACCCGACACCAGCAGGGCCACGAAGGGAAAGTCCGGCGGCGAGGTTTCCAGCATGGGCGCCAGCAGGTGCCCCTCCATGTGATGGACCCCCAGTACCGGAATGCCCAGTGCACGTGCCATGCCATGGGCGGTGCTGGCGCCCACCATCAGGGCGCCGACCAGTCCCGGACCCGCGGTATAGGCAATGGCATCCAGCTCGGTGCGTGTGACGCCGGCCTCGTCGAGCACCTGCTGTATCAACGGCAGCAGCCGACGGGTGTGGTCCCGCGAGGCAAGCTCGGGCACCACGCCACCGTATTCGGCGTGCATGGCAACCTGGCTGTAGAGCGCGTCGGCCACCAGGCCGCGTTCGGTGTCGTAGAGCGCGACGCCGGTCTCGTCGCAGGAGGTTTCGATGCCGAGTACTAGCATGGGGTGGGCTCGTGAGGAGTGTTAGCCGGGATTCTACCAAACTGATCCCAGCTGGGCTGTGGTTAAGTGTTCGCCCGAAGGCTGAAGTGGACCCCACTGGCAAGACAGAAAGTGCTTGAGTTTAAGCAATAACCTGAGCCTCACTCGCAGCTGAACAGCGCTGCCTCGATGAAGATAAGCCGGAATTAACCTAAGGAACCGTTGAACAATTCGTCGCTGAGCAGCTGATGCGCTCAGCGCAGTAAATTCGAGCCTCAGCGGTCGATTCCTGACCACCTCAGGTGGCCTATTTTCCCTGGCAGCCGGCCTATCCGGCTACCAGGCAAAACTCAAGACGCACTGGCCCCGTCAACTCGGCCTTCGCATTGCTGAGCCAGCACCAGGTTGGCCAGACCGAATAAGCTGAACAGCTGCGCTTGGTTCTTGGCCAGCCCCTTGTAGCGAACCTTCCGGTAGCCGAAGAGGTTCTTGATGACATGAAACGGATGCTCGACCTTGACACGGATGCTGGCCTTGTTCTTCTCGTATTCCAGCAGCAGCGTTTTCATCGGGCTGTCCTCCATCGCTTTGATAGAGCCACGCTTGGCGGCGACACAGCACCGGGAATCCGGGGCATCCTTCTCTTCGTTCAGGTAGTTCCACATGCCGGTGTAACCCGCGTCGCCGTATACCCGCGTGTCGTCATCTCGGACCAGGTGGCTTGTCATGGTGACATCGGCAACGTTGGCCGAGGTGGTGGCGACACTATGGGCCAGTCCGGTCACGGCATCGACGCCAATGTGGGCCTTCAGTCCGAAGAACCACTGATTTGCCTTTCTTGGTCTGCTTCATCTCCGGATCGCGCTGCTTGGCCTTGTTCTTGGTGGAGGGGGCGGCCGCCACGATGGTGGCGTCGACGATGGTGCCCTCGCGCATGAACAGGCCCTGCTCGGCCAGGCTGGCGTTGATTTCCTCGAAGATCCGTTGGGTCAGGGCATGCTTTTCCAGCAGGTGGCGGAAACGCAGCAGCGTGGTGGCATCGGGCACGCTCTCGATGGCCAGATCGATACCGATGAAGTCGCGCATGGCCTGGCTGTCGTAGATGGCATCCTCCAGCGCTTCATCAGCAAGGGCATACCACTGCTGAAGGAAGTAGATCCGCAGCATGCGTTCCAGACCGATGGGAGGACGCCCACGCTTGCCTGCCGAGTTCAGGAAGTAGGACGGCGACAGCGCCTCGATCAGCCGTTGCTACGGCACCAGGACATCCACCTGTGCCAGGAACCGCTCGCGGCGGGTAACCTTCTTCTTGTTCTGGTGCTCAGCCTGGGCGAACGAGATCTGCTTCATCGAAGTGGCTCTGTCAGCGGGTGTAGGGCAGGTCAGATTCTACCTCGCCGGTGGCCACGAGGCAGCGCCGGCGAGATTTATGCAGCGTTTCCCTAAATCCATGGATCTCGGGGTAATTGCCCGGTTGCTCAGAACGACTCCCACTCGGCCTCGTTGACCTGCCGTGAATGTGTCGCGGGGGCGGCCTTGGTACTCGGTGTCGGCGTACCGGGCAAGGAGGCTAACGCGTGGGGACCAGGGGATGACGGTGCCGTCGGTTGCCCGGCTCCCTGGTGCTGGTCCAGCTTGAAGAAGACCATTGCCCGCTCCAGGCGCTGGGCCTGCTCTTCCAGCGATGCCGCGGCTGCCGATGCTTCCTGTACCAGGGCGGCGTTCTGCTGGGTCACCTGATCCATCTGGGTCACCGCCTGATTGACTTGCCCGATGCCTTCGCTCTGCTCTTGGGAAGCGGCAGCGATCTCGTTCACGATATCGGTGACACGCTTCACGGCGGTCACCACTTCGTGCATGGTGGTGCCGGCCTGCTCCACCAATATTGTCCCGTCTTGCACCTGGGTCGCCGATCCCTCGATCAATGCCTTGATCTCTCGGGCTGCCTCGGCACTGCGGCTGGCCAGGCTACGCACCTCGCCGGCCACCACGGCGAAGCCGCGCCCTTGCTCGCCAGCCCGGGCGGCTTCGACGGAGGCATTAAGGGCCAGGATATTGGTCTGGAAGGCAATCGAGTCGATCAGGCCAGTGATATCGGCCACTTGCCGCGAGCTGTCGGAGATGCCGTGCATGGTCTTGATGACTCGCTCCATGACCTCGCCTCCCTGCTCGGCGGTGGTCGAGGCATCCTGTGCCAGACTGCTAGCCTGGCGGGCATTGTCGGCATTCTGCTTCACGGTGGTGGTCAGCTCCTCCATGCTGGAGGCGGTCTGCTCCAGCGAGGCGGCCTGCTCTTCGGTACGCGAGGAAAGGTCGGCATTGCCGATAGCGATCTGACCGGTTCCGGTGGCGACGTTGCTCGCCGCGACCGAGACATTGCCGACGATCTCTTTCAGCCTTGCGACCATCTCCTTGA
The DNA here is from genome assembly GCF_000568385.1 of Halomonas sp. BC04. Classification (NCBI taxonomy): domain Bacteria; kingdom Pseudomonadati; phylum Pseudomonadota; class Gammaproteobacteria; order Oceanospirillales; family Halomonadaceae; genus Halomonas; species Halomonas sp. BC04. The sequence goes on along the minus strand of NZ_AZQX01000132.1, from coordinate 8,479 downwards.
TGGCAGCGAGTAAGCTCTCGGTGTCCCCTTTTCGGGTCGCCACGGCAATGTTGAGATCACCCTCCGCGATCTTGCGAACGATCTCTTGGGTATAGGCCGGTTCGCCACCGAGCTGACGCAACAGGCCGCGAACGATCAGGGTGGCCAGCAAGGCCGCTACTACCAGTACGGTGCCACTGAGGAGCGCAATGAGCAGAAAGGCCACCTGCGCCTGACGCTTCAGCGCGGTGGCGCTGGCGAAGAGGTCGTCGGCGAGCAGGTCCTCGACCTCCTTCATCAGGTCGATGCGCGCGGTCGCGACCTGAAACCAGTAGGAGCCGTCGGTCCCGTCCAGTTCACCCGAGAGGCCGCCATCCAGGATGAGCCGGCGAATGCGCATGACCTCGTCCACCTCTGGACTCTGCACAGTACGCTCATTCAAGTCGACGAGAGAGGCCTCCGCCTGTCTGGCGAAGAGCCCCAGATAGACGTCCTGCTCGGCCACGATCCGCAAATACTGCTGATGCTGCGCGAGAGTGAAGCGTCCCGCGGCGATCGAGACCGCGCCTGTGGCGCGCTCCTGACCGGCTCGTTCCTTGCCGAGCATATAGCTCACATAGGCATTGACTTTGCCGGCGATGCCGGCATCGGGCTGATGTTCGCAATGGCCGAGAGGGTATCGAGAATCTCACCGATGGTGGCGGTAAAATAGGCGTTGCTTTCCAGCCCCGCGATGCCTTCTCGATCAATGGCGTTACGTATTTCGTCGAGTCGGCTGATCCTGGCGAGTGCCCCGGAGAGCTCGGCCTCGAAGTCGGCACCGAAACGCTCAGCCTCAAAGGTGGCGAGCAGCGAGTTCAGCTCCTGCCTGGCCGCATCGGTGAGCCTCCTCTGCTCGATCAGGGTGTCGCGCCCCTGCGCTCCCTCGCTGCCGAGAAGGATGGCTGAAACTCCACGTTCACGCTGCAGTTGATGGATGACCTCGCCGGATCGGGTGGAGAGGACGACCAGTTCGTCAAGCGCGGCCATGTCGTTGGCGAGTTTCCAGCGGTTGAGCACCTCGGCGCTGGCGAGCCCCAGTAGGGCGACCATCGGGAGGGCCAGAAGCAGCAGAATCTGGGAGCTAACGGGCATCCTGCGCAAGAGAGCGATTTTCATTGTTGGAATCCTAATCATGTTGCAGTGAAGGGCCATGACCCTGTGTTTTCACCTGCCCCGGGGGCCAAGCAGTCATATCATGCCGCTTTGCACCCGAGAAACGCATGCCCGGATGGTTGACTCAGGGGGCGTAACATGACTATCGGCTGGGCTCACAAAACATTGAGGCTAAATGCTTCGGTGGAAGCGGCACGAGCCGGCGAACACGGGCGCGGGGCGGAGATCGTGCAGCGTGCAGGCGAGACGATGGAGACTATCGTCCAGAGCGTCGTGCGGGTCAGCGGGGTGATCGCCGAAATCAGCGCCGGCGCACACCAACAGAGCGCCGGTATCGTTCAAGTCAACCAGGCCGTGAGTGAACTGGATGGCAACACCCAGCGCAATGTCGCCATGGTAGAGCAGACCTCCATTACCGCTTCCGACATGCGTGAGCAGGCTGAACATCTCAACGCGCTGATGAGTGCCTTCATCCTGGGACAGCGAGACGGGCCCGAGGCCGAAGCCCCCGCTTCGCTGCCGTGGCCGTCGAACATGGCATTACCGAAGCCGGCGTAACCCCTCCTGCTCGGCATGCCCCGCGCCCGATTCAGCGTGTGGCTTCTCTGCCTGTGAGCGATGCGGGGGCTCGCTCCTGTTCGGAGCCATGGCTTCAGGGGCTGGTGTCGAGAGCCGCGTCCTGGCTCGCTGCGGGGAGGGCGGTGAGTGAGAAGGCCTCCTGTACCCGGGCGAGCAATGCCTCGCCTTGGCAGTCGCTTGCCAGCCAGCCTTGGAGCAGGCCGCTCTCGACGAACTCGGTGACCCGGGCGGTGTCCTCCGGAGCGGCAAGGGCGAGACAGGCGACGTCGGGATAGAGGGCCCGAATGTGCTTGAAGAACTCCAGGCCCGGCATCTCCGGCAGGTGCAAGCCGCCGACCACCACGCGAATGCCGTTCAGGGCGAGCAGGTCGAAGGCTTCATCGATATGCGTGGTCGCCAAGGGCCGGTAGCCGGCCTCCTGCAGCGGGGGGCACAGCGCGGCGATCGCGTCTGCATCGGTATCCATCAGCAGCAGCGAGCGGTCGTCGGCGGCCGAATTGCTGTCGGGCAACGTCATGCGTCGTCGCTCTCTCAACAGGGTCTCCAGCTCCCTCGCCGGCAGCGGGCGACTGAACAGATAGCCCTGCAGTTGGTCGCAGTGATGACGGCGCAGGGTGGCGGCCTGGGCCTGGGTTTCCACGCCTTCGGCCACCACCTGCAGGCGAAGCCCTCGCCCCATGGCGATGATGGTCTGGGCGATGGAAGCCTCATCCGGGGAGGTGGTGATGTTGGTGATGAAGCTGCGGTCGATCTTCAGCGTATCGAAGGGGAAGCGGCGCAGGTAGGCCAGGCTGGAATAGCCGGTTCCGAAGTCGTCCACGGCCAGTTGCACGCCGAGGGCCTTCAGTTCGTTCAGCACTCTGATGGTCTCCTCGGGGCGCTCCATGACCGCACTTTCGGTCAGCTCCAGCTCCAGCAGTTCGGGGGGGAAGCCGGTATCGGCCAGGATCCTGCCGACCGAGGCCGCCAGGTCCACCTGCTGTAGCTGACGGGTCGAAAGGTTGACCGCCATATTCAGCCGGCCAAGCCCCTGGTGCCGCCAGGCCTGACCCTGCAGGCAGGCCTGGCGCAGGGCCCACTCCCCCAAGGGCTGGATCAGGCCGGTATCCTCCGCGATCGGGATGAAGGTCATGGGCGAAATGTGGCCTTCGCTGGGGTGGTGCCAGCGGGCCAGGGCCTCCATGCCCACCACCTCGCCAGTGGCCAGGTCCACCTTGGGCTGGTAGTGCAGTTCAAGGGCGTTGTCCTCGAGCGCGCGGCGCAGATCCTGCTCGAGAGCCAGCCGCTGCTGGGCCGCTGCGTTAAGATCCTCGGTGAAGAAGCGATAGGTATTCTTCCCTTCCCGCGCTGCCAGATGCTGGGCCGTGGTGGCGTTGCCAAGGAGGGCCTCGAGATCCTGGCCATCCCGGGGCAGCACGCTGATACCGGCATGCATGCTGATACGTAGATCATGGCATTCGATGGTCAGGGGGCGAGATACGGTGTCGATCATGCGCTGGGCAACGGCGGCGATGCCCTGGGAATCCGGCGCGTCGGACAGGATGACAACGAATTCGTCCCCCGCATAGCGAGTCACCATATCCTGTTGTCGGGCGCACACTGCCAACCGTTGCCCGACCGCCTGCAGCACCTTGTCGCCAACGCGATGGCCCAGGCTGTCGTTGAGCAGGTGGAAACGGCTGATATCGAGCGACAGCAGGGCAACCTGCTTGCCTCGCTGCAGGGCCTGGCTTGCCACCTTGTCGAAGCGCTGGGCCAGAAGGGCGCGGTTGGGCAGGTTCGTCAGGCTATCGTAGAAGGCCAGCTGGTTTATCTGCTCCTCCATCTGCTTGCGTTCGCTGATGTCGTACTGGATACCGACGAAGTGAGTGATGATGCCGTGGCGGTTTCGCACCGGACTGATGGAGGTCAGCTCCCAATAGGATTCTCCATCCTTGCGCCGGCTCAGCACTTCCCCCTCCCACACCTTGCCTTGCTGAAGCGTCCTGAGCAGGTTGCGGTACTGGCTGCGAGGAAGACGCCCGGGCTCGAGCAGGGGAATGCGCCGGCCCTTTATCTCTTCGGGGGCATAGCCGGTGGTGCGCGTGAACTGCGGGTTGACGTATTCGGTGATGCCGTTGGCATCGGTGATGACGATAGAGCTGACGCTTTGATCGATGGCCTGATTGAGCTTCTGGAGCTCCTGTTCCGCATGAATGCGCTCGGTGACATCCCGGCTATTGGCGACATAGTGGGTAATTTCGCCGGACGGGTCGAGCAGCGGAGAAATGGCTATCTCTTCATAATACGTCTCGCCGCTGGCGTCCAGGTTGAGCAGCGTGGCACGGAAAGTGTCGCCTTTCTCCAGGGCATCACGCAAACTCTGATACAGCGTGGGTGAGTTGCGTTCCTGGCTTTTGAAGATACGCGCATTCATGCCGATGATGTCATCTCGCTGGTATCCACGCAGCTGTTCGAACGCCTTGTTGACGTACTCGATTTCCCGGTGGCGATTGGTGATGATGACCGAATCGGCACTCTGCTCGACGGCGTGTGAGAGTTTGCGCAGCTCTGTCTCTGCCGCTTCTCGTCGTTCGATATCCTCGACAAGACTGGCACGCAGTGACTCGAAGGCCTGCGCGAGGTTGCCTATCTCATCATCGGAAAACGCCGGCAATGGCTGTTTCAAGTCCTCGGTGACATGATTCACCGATGTTTCGAGGCGCAACAGCGGATGAAGGATGCGGCGCCTGATAGACCAGACGGCAAAAGTGAAGATGCCTACGGCTGTGAGGATGGAGAAGACCGCCATGGCCAGCGAGAGCATGACGCTGTCACGCAGCTTGTCGAGGCTGGTTTCGAAATGATCACTGACGACTTCCGAAAGCGACAGCACCGAGCCGATGCCCGCGGTGGCTTGCTGGTACCATTCGGCTGCGCTGACCGGATAGTCGGCGCCTTCACGGTCGGCTCGATAGATGGCAAGTCGAAGGGCCTGATGCTCATCGAGAAAGCGGGTATCCAGCTCAGCTTTGGCCGTTGCAGGGCAGGTATGTCAGGCAGTTGCTGGATCAGGGTCTCGATACGGGCAAGCGAGGCTTCGACGATGTCGCGATAGCGCTGCAGCCTCGCTCGCTCGATTTCGCTCAGGGGGCGCTGCTGGGCGATGGCCGAGCCGATGACTGCCCGTTCTCGCCCGGCATACTCGCTGACATTGAACAGGGCATCCTTGATCAGCGGATTAGTGGTGTAGGAGTAGATGTTGTTCGGCATGGGATGGGCGGTGGCGTCGCGCAGTTCTGACAGGGCCTCGACATAGCGTGTTGCCAGAGTGATCCACTGGCTTTCATCGAGTTCTACTGCCTCGTTGGCGATACGTTGGTCGACCTGCCGGCGTGCCGTTTCCATGGTGTCGTGGTGCTGGGCGAGTTGCTGCAGGCCGCGGCGCAAGGGATGCGTGTCGTCGACTTGAGAAAGGCTCGGGAGTTCTGAGGCCGTGGCCATGATGGAACGATAGAGTGCATCGCCATCGTGGCGTTGCCGGGCCATCTCGTACAGCATGTCCGGACTGGCCTGGGCCGGGTGAGAAAGGATGGCGGCGGTGATTCCGCGCTCCATGGCCATGACGCCGCTCGCGCGAAGGGAAATATCTGCCACCCGATTGCTCTGGTGGACCCACTGGGCAGCGTTCAGCTTGGCCCGGATCTCACGGATTTCCCAGCCCGAGCTCAGCAGGATCAGCAGCCCCATCAGCGTCAGCAGAAAAATCAAGAGATTGCGGATGGTCATTTGTGGCACCACGCAATGGCCCTGCCCCGCGCTCTGTTACAAGCCATTGGCCAGCACTCGCGATAAAAATTGTTAAAATTATTTACGAATCCGTAATGGAACGCTACCTCTGACAGGGGGTATGGGGCAAGCCAAAATGCCTGTGCCATGGGTGGCGTCAACTGTTCCTCACCTTTCGCCGCCAGGCGTTTGCAAAGACCCGGTCTGGCGTCTAGAATACTGTGCGCTGTAGGACTGGGTCGTGCATCCAGCAGGAGATCTTCCGCTTTCTCATGCAGTCCGGGCATCGGTGGCTTGCTGCCGGTCGGGATTTCGTGATGACGGGAGGCGTCCAGAGAGGGTGTGCGTACAAACCGAACTCAAGACATTTTAAGGTAGGTGAGTGCTTAATGCCTTCTGTAAAAGTACGTGATAATGAGCCGTTTGACGTAGCGCTGCGTCGTTTCAAGCGTTCCTGCGAAAAAGCCGGCATTCTGTCCGAGGTTCGCCGTCGCGAGCACTACGAGAAGCCGACTGCAGAGCGCAAGCGCAAGGCAGCCGCCGCGGTGAAGCGTCACGCCAAGAAGCTCCAGCGTGAGCGGAAGCGTTTCGAAAGGCTCTATTGATCCGTACGATGGGGTAGTCGACGCGCTCTGCATCGGCTGTCCGGAAGGATGACCAAGCGGCCGCCGGCGGGTGGCCGTTTGTTTTTCCGCTGAGCCCGCCACGCCCCTCATCCGCCTGTCCAGTCTGGAGGAGGCGATACCCGCATGGCCGGTCAGATACCGCAGCGTTTCATCGATGACCTGCTGGCTCGCGTCGACGTTGTCGAAATAGTGGGCGAGCGGGTGCAGTTGAAGAAGGCCGGGCGGAACCATGCCGGGCTTTGTCCGTTTCATCAGGAAAAGACGCCGTCGTTTACCGTCAGTGCCGACAAGCAGTTCTACCACTGTTTTGGCTGCGGCGCTCACGGCAATGCCCTGCGCTTCCTGATGGAGTACGACAACCTGCCATTCCCGGAGGCGGTCGAGCAGCTGGCTTCGCGGCTCGGCCTGGAAGTGCCGCGTGAAGGGGCCGACGATCCGCGTGCCCAGGCGCGTGAGCGCAAGCGTCAAGAGGGTGTCAACCTGCTGGAGCTGTCGGCGAGCTTCTTTCGGGAGCGCTTGAAGATGCCGGAAGGGCAGGCTGCGCGCCATTATCTGGCCGAGCGCGGCCTTTCGCCGGAGGTGCAGACGGCGTTCGGGATCGGCTATGCGCCGGCCGAGTGGGAGTCGCTCAAGCGACACCTGTCGGCGCGTGACATTCCCGAGGCCGTTCAGATCGAGTACGGGCTGCTGGTTCACCGCGAGGAGAGTGGGCGAACCTACGACCGCTTCCGTGACCGGGTAATGTTCCCGATTCGCGACGTTCGGGGGCGAACCATCGCCTTCGGCGGACGAGTGCTGGGCGATGCCAAGCCCAAGTATCTCAACTCACCGGAAACGCCGGTTTTTCACAAGGGACGGGAGCTCTACGGGTTATTCGAGGCGCGCCAGGCCAATGCGCGTCTGGAGCGGCTGGTGATCGTCGAAGGCTACATGGATGTGGTGGCCCTGGCGCAGTTCGGGATTCGCAATGCCGTGGCCACCCTGGGTACCTCGACCAGCGAGGATCACCTGTCGCGGCTGTTCCGCATGGTCGACGAGGTGGTGTTCTGCTTCGACGGCGATCGGGCTGGCCGCCAGGCGGCCAGCCGGGCGCTGGAAGTCGTCCTGCCGCTGATGATCGACGGCCGCCAGGCCCGGTTCCTGTTCCTGCCCGAAGGGGACGACCCGGATACCCTGGTGCGGCGCGAGGGTGCGGAGGCCTTTGTCGATCGGATCACCTGTGCCAGCCCGCTGTCGGAGTTTCTTTTCGATCAGGCCGCGCGGGGGCGTGACCTGGCGCGAATCGAAGACCGCGAGCGGTATGCCAGCCAGGTGCTGGCAGCTACCGGCAAACTGCCCGATGGGCTGTTGAAATCGCTGATGCTCAATGAGCTTTCGAGACGAACCGGTGTCGAACGATCACGCTTCGAGGCGCTGATGTCGCGGTCCGAGAGTGGTTCGGGGGAGCCTGGCGAAGCGGAAATCGCTTTTGTTCCGGCGCAGCCTTCGTCCGTAAAGGGAGCGGGGGCCGGCCCGCGACCCGGCCAGGTGTCGTTGGGGCTGGTGGCGCGAATACTACAGTTGTTGGTGCATGAGCCGATATTGGTAGAGCGGCTGCCCGAGTCGGACGACTGGTACCCCGAGGGGGATCCGGATGCCTTGCTCTGCCGTGAGGTGGTGCGCCTGTTGCGGGCCGGGCGCTACCGCAGCGGTCAGGTGCTGCTGGCGCATTTTCATGGCAGCGAACAGGGGCAGCGGCTGGCGGCGCTGGTGAGGCGCGAGATGCTCATTCCTCGCGCCGCCAGGGCGCAGGAGCTCGATGGCCTGGTCGAGCATTTCCGTCGGCATCAGAGGCGGCCATCGTGCCAGGAGCGGATCGATACACTGCTGGCAAAGCAACGCTCGGGAGAACGGCTTTCGCCCGAGGAGCGCCAGCGACTCATGACGCTCCTGGCCGAGCTGGGGAGCTGAGCTAGGCAAGTGGGCACGCAAGAGAGTCCGGCGCCACGGACGAGCAAGAGTAATGGATATTGGTGGTGGGGTTGAATTCTTTTCCAGCATCACCACATAGGGTGCATGGATTCGCCCCGCGACAGCACAACCGGACAAATTAACACACCTGAGTGACCGAGCAAATGGGTCGAACTGGCGGCAAGGGGTGATATACCGCTATACTGTTCGGCTTCATGAGTTTTCTCCATCCAGCGCTTCAGGTGCTTCATTCTTCTTCGTCGAGATAGGGTTTCTATGGCTGGAAATGCGCAGCAGCAGTCACGTCTGAAGGAGTTGATCGCGCGCGGCAAGGAACAGGGCTACCTGACCTATGCCGAGGTCAACGACCACCTTCCCGAAGATATCGCCGATCCCGATCAGGTGGAAGATATCATCGGCAT
>NZ_AZQX01000131.1:0-8558 GCF_000568385.1 Halomonas sp. BC04 | reverse complement strand
CGATGGCGAACTGGAGATGGTGTAGGAGCGCATGATCGGCTCTCCATCGATCTCCAGCTCCAGAGTCACGAACTGCCCAGGCTTGAAGAAGAACAGCACCGGCTGCTCTGCCATGAAGCAGAAGGTGCGCACATCCCAGGTCTCCTGAATCACCTTGACGCAGCGCACCATGTGGCGGCCGTTGGTCCATGTCTGGGTAGTGACAGGATTGAGGAAGTTCATTGTCATATCTCATCTCGCCAAGGGTAAGCAACGAGGTTGGAACTAGCCGGTAAAAGGCTAGAGCGTTGTTTGGGAGCATTTTGACGGGTGGGTGACTCCCCCCATTGTTCTGCCAGCGACATCGACTTGCCTGAAGGGGTCAGCCGGGTAACTCAATGAGCAGGCCCAGGTCGTAACCACACCTGTCTGCGTCGCTGCGAGGCATGGCCCCGTCTCGGCCCTGGATCACACTTCGCCTGCCACCGTTGGTTCCACAAAAACCCGGATGACGCGAAACCTCGTCACAGCATGACCAAAGGATGTCTCTTCAATGTCCACTGCCAGCCCTTCTCCGCTCGACGACCCACTCTCCGAGATTCGACACGATGCCGCCTACCGTCTCGGCAATCGAAGACCCGGCTTCTCGCTTGAGCAGCCGTTCTATAACGATGGTCGGCTGTTTGCCCTCGATATGGAGGCGATCTTCGAGAAGGAGTGGCTGTTCGCCGGCATGAGCTGCGAGATACCGGCCAAGGGGAACTACCTTACCCTCGACGTGGGAGACAACCCCATCATCATCGTGCGCGGCGCCGAGGGCGCCATTCACGCGTTTCACAATGTCTGCCGTCATCGCGGCTCGCGGCTCTGCACCCAGCCACGGGGCAAGGTGGCCAAACTGGTCTGCCCCTATCATCAGTGGACCTATGAGCTCGACGGTCGGTTACTGTTCGCTGGCAGCGATATGGGCAACTGCTTCGATCTCGCCGACTATGGATTGCGTCCCATTGCCGTAGAGAGCGCCGGCGGCTTCATCTTCATTTGCCTGTCCGACACGCCTCCCTCCATCGACGAGTTCCTGGCGAACGTCTCGCGCTATGTGGCACCCCATGACCTGGAGAATGCCAAGGTCGCAGTGGAGTCCACCATCGTCGAGCAGGCCAACTGGAAGCTCGTCATCGAGAACAATCGAGAGTGCTATCACTGTAACGGCGCCCATCCGGAGCTGCTCAACTCCCTACAGGAGTTCGACGATACCGACGACCCCCGCGCCACCGACGCCTACAAGGCCCTGGTCGCAAGAAAGCAGAGCGACTGGGATGCGCTTGATATCCCCTGGGCGCTGCAGCGTCATGGCCGCCAGAATCGCCTGACACGCACCCCCTTGCTCGAAGGGCGCGTCTCCATGACCATGGATGGCACACAGGGCTGCAAGCGACTGCTGGGCGAGCTGAGCGATCCCGACATGGGCTCGCTGCGCGTCCTGCACCTGCCCAACTCCTGGAACCACGTCATGGGCGATCACGCGGTGGTCTTCCGCGTCCTTCCGCTGGGGCCGCAGCAGACCGTGGTGACGACCAAGTGGCTGGTGCACAAGGATGCAGTGGAGGGCGTCGACTACGATCCTACGGCACTGCGACGCGTGTGGGATGCCACCAACGACCAGGACCGTCGTCTGGCCGAAGAGAACCAGCGCGGCATCAACTCGAAGGCCTACTCGCCTGGTCCCTACTCCCCCACCTATGAGTTCGGCGTCATCGACTTCATCGACTGGTACTGCGAGCGACTGCAGGACCATATCGGGCAGGACACACCCAGTCTTCAAGTCGTACGCGGGTGACTGCTCCCCGCCCTACCTGACGAGACCTGCCTCTGGCGGGTCTCGTCGTTTTGATGCCCATTGTTTTGGCACCCGACATGCCAAAGCCGTAGCGGCCAGGCCGAAAAACGCCCCGACTCTCTCGAGTCGGGACGCCTCAGTTCGCTGATTCGACCTTTCTGTTATTGGAGGGCAGGCAATAGGACCTGATCCAGTGCCGCCCTCACCGAGGGCAGCATGATGTCGGTCCGCTCGCCGAGTACCTGCACCAGATCCGGCAACCCGGGCACGCCCTCCTCTTCATGCTTGTGCAGTGCCAGGCGGGCACACGTCTCCGGACTGGCCTCCTCGGGGATAGGAATGCCGAGCGCCACCAAACGCTCCCGGAAATCACTGTCATCGATCAGCTCGACGATCATCATCGCTCTGCTCTCCTCATACGCTCTCCACCGGCGCCGACGCTTTTGCGGCGCTCAAGCAACAAGCGGCATACTTGAACTCGGGGATCTTGCCGAAGGGATCCAGCGCCGGGTTGGTCAGGATATTGGCCGCCGCCTCCACGTAGCAGAAGGGCACGAATACCATCCCCTCCTGCATCAGCGGGTCGACCCGCGTCTTCAGGGTGATGGTGCCGCGCCGGGTGGCGATGGCGATCGGCTCCCCCGGTGACAACCGCAGGCGCGCCATCTCGGCCGGGGCGAGGCTCGCCACCGCTTCGGGCTCGAGGTCGTCGAGCACCCGGGAACGGCGGGTCATGGAGCCGGTATGCCAGTGTTCCAGCTGGCGCCCGGTGATCAGCACCGTGGGGTAGTCGCGGTCGATGGGTTCGTCAGGCGGCAGCGGCCGGGTGGGGGTGAACGTCGCCCGCCCGCTCGCAGTGGGGAAGGCGTCCGAGAACACCACGTCGGCCCCGGGGCTGTCGTCGGCGGCGCACGGATAGGTCACCGAACTCTCCCGCTCCAGACGCGCCCAGCTGATATGGTCCAGCGAGGCCATGCCCTGCTTCATCTCGGCGAATACCTCGCGCGGGTGGGTGTAGTCCCAGCCCAGGCCGAAGCGATTGGCGAGCTGCTGGATGATCCGCCAGTCGGGCTTGGCATCAAAGGGCAGCGGTACGGCGGCGCGGCCCAGCTGCACCTGGCGGTTGGTGTTGGTGACGCTGCCGTCCTTCTCCGGCCAGGCCGAGGCCGGCAGGATGACATCGGCGAACTGGGCGGTCTCGGTGACGAACAGGTCCTGCACCACCAGGTGCTCGAGCTTGGCCAGGGCCGCCCGGGCATGGTCCAGGTCCGGGTCGGACATGGCCGGGTTCTCGCCGAGGATGTACATCCCCTTGATGGTGCCGGCGGCGATGGCATCCATGATTTCCACCACGGTGAGCCCCGGCGTCGCGTCGAGCGGGGTGTTCCACAGCTCCTCGAAGGCGCTGCGCACCTGGCGTCGGTGACCGGCTGGTAGTCGGGCAGCACCATGGGAATCATGCCGGCGTCCGAAGCCCCCTGGACGTTGTTCTGGCCGCGCAGCGGGTGCAGGCCGGTGCCGGGACGACCGGTCTGGCCGCAGGCCAGGGCCAGCGAGATCAGGCAGCGGGCGTTGTCGGTGCCGTGGACGTGCTGGGAGATGCCCATGCCCCAGAAGATCATCGCCTTGTCGGCCCTCGCGTAGAGGCGGGCGAGCTCGCGAATCTGGTCGGGGGCGATGCCGCAGGCGGGCGACATGGCCTCGGGGGTGAGGTCGCGCACATGGGCCTTGAGCGCCTCGAAGCCCTCGGTGTGGGCGTCGATATAGGCCTGATCGTACAGGGCCTCCTCGACGATGACGTTGAGCATGGCGTTGTAGAGGGAGACGTCGCCGCCGGGGGTGAAGCGCACGCTGCGGTGGGCGTAGGCGTCCAGCGCCTGACCACGGGGGTCGAGGATGATCAGCTTGGTGCCGTTGCGTGCCGCCTGCTTGAAGTAGGTGGCCGCCACCGGGTGGTTGATCGCCGGGTTGCAGCCGGTGAGGATCACCACGTCGGCGTCCAGGGCCTGCATGAAGGAAGCCGTCACCGCCCCGGAGCCGATGCACTCCATCAGTGCTGCCACCGAGCTGGCGTGACACAGCCGGGTGCAGTGGTCGACGTGGTTGGAGCCGAAGCCGGTGCGCACCAGTTTCTGGAACAGCCAGGCCTCCTCGTTGGAGCACTTGGCGCTGCCGAAGCCGGCCAGGGCGTCGGGGCCATGGGCCGCCTTGAGACCGACGAGGCCCTTGGCAGCCAAGTCCAGCGCCTCCTCCCAGTCGGCTTCCCGGAAGTGGGTCAGGGGGGTGGCCGGATCGAAGTCCGGGTCGAGCCCCTTGGGCACGCCGGATCGGCGGATCAGCGGCCGGGTCAGCCGCGACGGGTGGTAGGGGTAGTCGAAGCCGAAACGCCCCTTCACACAGAGGCGGTTCTGGTTCGACGGCCCGTCGCGCCCTTCGACGTAGAGGATCTTCTCGTCCTTGATGTGGTAGGTGAGCTGGCAACCCACCCCGCAGTAGGGACAGACCGAGTCGACGGTGCGATCGGCCACCTTCGAGTCGCCGCGCCCGGCGGCGTCGACCAGGGTGGACGGCATCAGCGCCCCGGTGGGACAGGCCTGGACGCACTCGCCGCAGGCCACGCAGGTGCTCTCGCCCATGGGGTCGTCGAAGTCGAAGACGATCTTCGAGGCCGCCCCGCGATGGGCCAGGCCGATGACATCGTTGCCCTGCACCTCGCGGCAGGCGCGTACGCAAAGGTTGCACTCGATGCAGGCGTCGAGGTCGACGGCCATGGCCGAGTGGGAGCGATCCTGTACCAGCGACGCTTCACGGTCGGCGACATGATGCACCGTGGGCTGGCCGCGCTCGCCCTGCCCCGGCAGCCACTGGCGCACCGCGTCGGCATCCACGGCCAGTTGATCGGCCATGGCCCAGAAGTGGCTGGAGCGGTCGGGGCTGACGTCGCGCGCGGGCTGGTCGACGGCGAGCATCTCCATGACGCCCTCGCGGGAGACCCGGGCACGGCCGGACGTGGCGCTCTTGACCACCAGGCCGGGGTCGCCTGGCGCAGGCAGCTTGCCGCCAGCACGCGCTCGCCCTCGATCTCGACCATGCAGGCACGGCAGTTGCCGTCGCTGCGATAGCCAGGGGCGTCCTTGAAGCAGAGATGGGGAATGGTCTCGCCGGCGCGCTTGGCGACCTGCCACAGGGTTTCCCCCGGCGTGGCGCTGACTTCAAGCCCATCCAGGGTCAGGGTAAAGCTGTTGTTCGAGCGCTGTTCAGCCTTGCTCACAGTCATGCTCATCTCCCTTACCCCTTGACGATCACGTTCTGGGCGGCGAGTTCGCCGCGGAAATCCTTGAGCAGCCCGAGTACCGGGTTGGGTGCCGCCTGTCCCAGGCCGCAGATCGAGGCGTCCATCATCACCTGCGACAGGCGCGTGAGCGCCGCGGCATCCCACGCTTCCCGCTCCAGCAGGGCCAGCATCTTCTCGCTGCCGACCCGGCACGGCGTGCACTGGCCGCAGGATTCGTCGGCGAAGAAGGCCAGCAGGTTGGTGGCCACCCCGCGCAGGTCGTCCCGGTCGGAGAGCACGATGACGGCGGCGGAGCCGATGAAGCAGTCGTGCTCCTGCAGGGTGTCGAAGTCCAGCGGAATGTTCGCCTTGCTGGCCGGGAGTATGCCGCCGGAGGCGCCACCGGGCAGGTAACCCGCCAGCCGGTGCCCTTCGGCCATGCCGCCACCGTACTCATCGACCAGCTCGCGCAGGGTGATGCCCGCCGGCGCCAGGTGCACGCCGGGATAGCGGACCCGACCGGAGAGCGAGAAGCTACGCAGTCCCTTGCGCCCGTGCCGCCCCTGGTTGGCGAACCACTCGGCGCCACGCTTGTGAATCAGCGGGATCCAGTAGACCGTTTCCACGTTGTTGACCAGGGTCGGCCGATCGAAGAGCCCCTTCTGGGCGACGAAGGGCGGGCGATGGCGCGGCTTGCCGGGCTTGCCCTCCAGCGACTCGATCATCGCCGACTCCTCGCCGCAGATATAGGCCCCGGCGCCACGACGCAACACGATATAGCCCGGCGGTACCAGGCCGGCCGCCTCCAGCTCGGCGATCGCCTCGCGCAGCACCCGGTGCAGGCCGGGGTACTCATCGCGCAGGTAGATATAGAGTGCGCAGGCCTCCACCGCCCAGGCGCTGACCAGCGCCCCCTCGAGGAAGCCGTGCGGCGAGCGCTCCAGATAGTAGCGATCCTTGAAGGTGCCCGGCTCGCCCTCGTCGGCATTGATGGCGCAGTAGCGAGGCCCCGGCTCCTGACGCACGAAGTGCCACTTCTTGAAGGTGGGGAAGCCGGCGCCGCCTAGGCCGCGCAGCCCCGCCGCCTCCATCTCCTGCATCAGGGTTTCCACCGTGACGCGTCCTTCACGACAGTCTGCCAGTAGCGTATAGCCACCAACGGCCCGGTAGTCGGCCAGGCCGGGCCAGTCGATGGGGTCGGGATGCAGCTCGCCCGCCTCCAGGGCCGCCGTCACGCTTTCGGCAGTAGCATGCCCCAGATGGCGATGGCCCACCTCCACCACCGGTGCGGTTTCGCAACGTCCCATGCAGGGTGCCCGCAGCACCCGCACCTGGGCCGGATCGAGTCCCGCCTCCAGCGACGCCTTGAGGCTCGAGGCGCCGGCCAGCTGGCAGGAGAGGGAATCGCAGACGCGCACGGTCACCGCCGGCGGCGGCGCCTGGTCGTCGTGGATCACATCGAAGTGGGCATAGAAGGTCGCTGTCTCGTAGACCGCGGCCATGGGCAGGTTCATGTAGGTGGCCAGGGCGCGAAGCGTCGCCAGGGGTAGATGCCCGCGGCTATCCTGAATCGCATGACAATGCTCGATCAACAGGTCGCGCCGGCGCAGCTCGGGGCGGTCTCGCTCATCGCCGATGAGCTGGCGCAGGGCCGCAAGCTCAGCGGTGTCGAGTGAACGGCCGCGTGGCTTGCCACGAAAACGGCGCTTGGGGGTCACGGTCTGGACGGTCATGGGGGCTCGTTATTCGGTCTTGTTGGTGTTGTCTGATTCATGGTGTCACTCCCCCCTATACTAGGACAATGGCCGGCGTGCCAGACAATACACTGTCCCTGCTGGGGCATGATCGGATGCGCCTCGATCTGGGCCGAGGCTCATCCTGGCTCACTGCGAGCACCTGTCGTTACTTGCTGTATAGGGCGCCACGCTGCCGTGGGGGTCGATACCCCGAAATGGCTGGCGGCGCCACCTTTTGGCGCTAGACATCGGCCAGTTCAGGCACTCCTCAGGCGGCCACGCTGCCATGGGGGTCGATGACGAATTTCTTGGCCGCGCCCCCGTCGAAGTCGGCGTAGCCCTGGGGGGCTTCGTCCAGGCTGATCACCTGGACATTCACCGCATCGGCGATCTTGACCTTGCCGAAGAGGATGGCCTGCATCAGCGGACGGTGGTACTTCATCACCGGGCACTGGCCGGTATGGAAGGAGTGGGACTTGGCCCAGCCCAGGCCGAAGCGCATGCTCAGGCTCCCTGCTTGGCGGCCTCGTCGGCAGCACCCGGATCCTCGGTCACGTAGAGGCCCGGGATACCAATCTGGCCGCCGGCACGGGTCAGCGACATCGCCGAGTTGAGCACAGTGGCAGGCGCCTCCTTGCCGTGATTGCAGCCGCAGGCATGGGCCTCGAAGCCGACGCAGTCGACAAAGGCATCGACCTCGCGCTCGCCGAGGATCACCTCGATCTTGTCGGCCATGTCACCGTCCTGGGTCAGGTCGATGGTCTCGCAACCGAAACTGCGGGCCTGGGCCAGACGCTCTTCGATCATGTCACCCACGATCACGCAGGCCGCCCCCAGCAGTTGGGCGGAGACCGCTGCCGCCAGACCGACCGGACCGGCGCCGGCGATATAGACGGTGCTGCCCGGCCCGACGCCAGCGGTGACGCAGCCATGAAAGCCGGTGGGAAAGATGTCAGACAGCAGGGTCAGGTCGCGGATCTTCTCCATGGCCTGGTCGGTGTCAGGGAACTTCAGCAGGTTGAAGTCCGCGTAGGGCACCATGACGTATTCAGTCTGACCGCCAACCCAGCCGCCCATGTCCACATAGCCGTAGGCGGCACCGGGACGGGCCGGATTGACGTTCAAGCAGATGCCCGTGCGGCCCTCCTTGCAGTTGCGGCAGCGGCCGCAGGCAATATTGAACGGCACCGAGACCAGATCGCCCGGCTGGATGAATTCGACGTCGCGGCCACACTCGACCACCAGGCCGGTGATCTCGTGGCCCAGCACCAGGCCGGAGGGCGCAGTGGTGCGTCCGCGCACCATGTGCTGATCGCTGCCACAGATGTTGGTGGTGACGACCTTCAGGATCACGCCGTGGTCGCATTTGCGATTGCCCAGGGCGAGTTCCGGATAGGGAATGGACTCGACATCGACCTTACCCGGGCCCTTGTAGACGACTCCGCGGTTGGCTTGGCTCATGGCTGGCTCCTATCATTGTTGTGAGGGGGTTGCTTAGATACCATCTCTCCTAACCGGCTACAAACTGCCCATTAGGTGGTTTGTGGCCGATATGCGGTTTGCGTCTTGAGGACTCCGTAGGCGATGTGGATCAGCTTTCGCATCGCCGCCCCCAAGGCCGCCATCTTGCTCTTGCCGTTTCCTGTCAGCCGCTGGTAGAGCGCAGAAATATCCGGGTTTCGATTCAGTCCTACTACGGCCGCCATGTACAGACTCTGACGCAGCTTCG
>NZ_AZQX01000130.1:0-12332 GCF_000568385.1 Halomonas sp. BC04 | reverse complement strand
AGTTCCCATCGCGACTGGCGCCGCCAGGCGCTTGGCGGAGGCTGAAACGCCAGTGACGTTCGCGAGGGTTGGCAACACCGCCGGGAGGCCTTCGGCTCCAGTCGTGATCTGAAGATACTCCTACAGTGCGGTAGTCGCTTGTCATGGCAGGAAAAGAAGCTGTTGGAGCGCTCGGTTCGGCGCCCCGAGTTCCCATCGCGACTGGCGCCGCCAAGCGCCCTGGCGGAGGCTGAAACGCCAGTGACGTTCGCGAAGGTTGGTCTGTGGCTCAAGATTGGCCCGATGGCTGACCAGAGAAATAAGCGAAGCGGCACAGCCTTGAAGTCGCGCTTTTGCCGGTCGGCACCTAGACTTGCAAAGGCTGGCATCACACACCTTTCATCTCCTTGTTGCCACACTGTCATCCAGGTGAGTGATAAAGGCTGTGTCCCGATGGGACGGGCAATGGACACTGCTGAGTGATGCGACACGGACGCGAGCAGGCAGGAAGCTTGCCAGGGAGAGGTCGGCATCGAGAAGGTGCCCAGGGAGGACATGCGCCACGGGCTTTCCCGTGGCGCTCTTTATTCTGGTCAACCTACTTCTTGCCAACCATTAGCTTGCGCGCAATACATGATGAAGAAGGCACCCCTCAGGGCGGATCGCTCAGCGGCGACTGTCGCTGCCAGGCGGCTCCGACAGCGCTTCCCACCCCGGCAAACCGCGACGTATCCGACGGGAAAAGAAAGGATCGTCGTGGGCCATTCTCGCCCGTTCGACAATGTTGCCCCGCTGTTCCAGTTCGCGCAGCGAGTAGCCACGCCACAACCCCCCCACCGCAAAAGCGTATGCGGGCAGCCTGTCGGTGACCAGCATCCGGTAGTCCAGCGGCAGCCCGGCACCGATACGGCGTGCCATGGCAAATACCAGGGTGCTGCAGTTGGCGGTGATCGTATTGTAGAAACGAGGCGCCTCGTGAAGCTGGTTCGCTTCATCCACATAGGCAAGCAACAGCGAACGCATGGCGTGCTGTGGCATGGTGATACGGAACAGCCTGACCTGTTCGCCTCGCACGTTACTGCGCAAGCGCACGGCATCCCGTTCGTCGCTGGCCACGATCGCCAGTTCATACTGACGAAAGAAGCCGCCGATCTCGGAAAACCGCTCCCCCCGCAGGCGACGCACCTCCACCGAGAAGACCACGAAGTCATCGCCACCGAAGCCGAAGGAGACCATCACATGGGCGACGCCCGGACGCCCCCAACTGGAGACGATCATGTCGACGGAATCCAGCCGGTCGAGATCATAGTGACGACGCTCCCAGCGCACCGTGGCATCGTCTCGCGTTCGCCAGTCGAAGTTGCGGACATGGTGCAGGGTCAGGCGGTTGCCCTCGACATCGCCGGTCGCCAGGTGCACCACATCCTCGGCCCAGGGACGGTCATGGGAAGGCCGTAGACGAAACCACCAGGTCATCAGCACCGCCAGCAGCACAAGCTGCCCGAACGGCGCTGACCAGCGCTGGCCCGCCGTCATGGCACTTTCCAGCCCGAGCACGACCAGGCCAAGGGTCAACAGGCCCCAGAGACCGAGGGTTACCTGGCGCCAGGGAGAGGGTAGCTCGAGTCGAAACCTGAGGGCTGCCAGCCCCCATAGCATGCCCAGCGTCAGCAGAGTGAAGAGCGCGATCCATACGATTGCCTGTGCCATTTCGGTCCATCTTGTTCAGGTAGTCGCAAGGTATCACGTTATACAGTGAATGGAATCGCCTCGGCACGTCGCACGAACGCTGCCGCTTCGATCACACGGGGGTCAGCCAGTCGCGAAACGAATTCAGGTCATCACCCAGCTCGCCTCGGGTAACGCGCCGGTACAGGTGCTGCAACTGCGCGGTGAGGGAGTCATCGGCAATCGGCAGGCCCGGCTTCGGCGCGCCCACCCTGCCGCCGATATGACGGCCATCGAGCTCGCGCAGAGGCAGGATCTCGGCAGCGGTTCCGGTCACGAAGGCTTCATCGGCGGTATACAGCTCGTCGCGAGTGATGCGACGCTCACGCACTTCCATGCCCAGCACCTCACGGGCCAGCCGGATCACGCTGTCGCGGGTGATGCCCTGCAGGCAGGAGGTAATCTCCGGCGTGTGCAGCACGCGTCCCGCAGCAGGAAGATATTGGCCGCCGAGGCCTCGGCTACGTAGCCTCCGGATCGAGCATGATCGCTTCGTCGAAGCCCGCCTTCACCGCCGTATTGAGCGCCAGCATCGAATTGACGTAGTGGCCGTTGGTCTTGGCACGGCAGAGGCTGATGTTGACATGATGCCGGGCCCAGGAGGAGGTCAGCGCGCGCAACCCGATGGAGGCGGCTTCCGGCGAAATGTAGTCGCCCAGGTCCCAGGCCGCCACCATGACGTGAACCGTCAGCCCCTTGGCCCGCAACCCCAGCCCCTCGGCGCCGAAGTAGACCGTCGGCTTGAGATAGGCATTGGCGAGCCCGTTACGGCTCAGGCACTGCCGCTGTGCCTCGATCAGGTCGCATCGGTGAAGGGCATCGCCATGTCCAGCGAGTGAGCACTGTCCAGCAGGCGCCGTGTGTGCTCGGCGACGCGGAACAGCTGCGTACCTCCGGCACCCTGGTAGGCACGCACGCCTTCGAAGCAACCCATGCCGTAATGCAGGGTATGGGTCAGCATATGGGTCCGGGCGTCACGCCAGGGCAGCCACTCGCCATCGTGCCAGATCCAGCCGTCGCGGTCGTATAGGGGGGTCATAATGGTACTGCCTTCATCCAGCCTTCCCTCCAGCTGTCAATCAGAGCACGTTGATGGGGCTGCAGGGACTGATAGCCCCAGCCGGCAATTTCGTCATTCTGGGGGTCGGGGGCCGAGATCCGGCTACCCGACAGCGCCTGGATCACGGCATGACCGCAAAGCGGCACGTAGCCTTCCGAGTACCCCCCCTCATGGATCATCACCAGCCTGTCATTGCTGATGCGGGCAGCAAGTGCACAGACCTGCTGTGTCATGGCGGCGAACGCCGAACTGTTGAGCAGCATCTTGCCCAGTGGGTCCTTGCCACAGGCGTCATAGCCGCAGGCCACAATGATCAGGTCCGGAGCGAAACCGCCGATGGCCGGCAACACCAGCTCCTGCATGGCATAGCGGTAGGCACCGATACCGGAGCCGGGCGGCATCGGCAGGTTGAGGTTGGCGCCGTGCCCGGCGCCCTCCCCCAGTTCCTCGAAGAAGCCGGTGTCGAGCGGGTAGTTGCCGGCCTGGTGGATCGATACCGTGAGCACGTCGGGATCGTCGTAGAAGGCTGCCTGCTGGCCGTTGCCGTGATGCACGTCCCAGTCGAGTATCGCCACCCGCTGCACCTGCCCCAGGGCACGGGCACGCATGACCGCCACCGGAATGTTGCCCAGCAGGCAGAAGCCGCGTCCGCGGTCCGCCTCGGCGTGATGCCCGGGGGGACGACACAGCGCATAGGCATTCTTCAACTCACCGGTCGCCACCGCCTCCACCGCGGCAATGGCCAGGCCTGCCGAGTGCTGCGCCGCCGCCAGGCTGCCCGGCATGTAGGGGGCGGCTTCACCGGCATCGCCGCCCTGGGCCCGGTCGCCCTCCTCCAGCTCATCAAGGTAGCGCCCGGTATGGAAGCGCGCCAGATCCTCCCGGGCAGCCGCGGGCGGCTTGCGCACCTCGAGTTCATCAATCAGGCCGGACACCTCGAGCAGGTTCTTCAGCCGCCGCTTGCTCTCGGGGCTCTCCGAAGCCGGCTGGGGCTGAAGATACTCCCCCCGGGAAGAAAAGACACCGATAGGCCCGGGGTCGTGCCAGAAGCAGCGCTCATGCCAGAAAAAACCCGTACCGTTCCCTGCGCCACCGCCTGCGCTCATGCACGCTCCTCCAACTGCTCCCAGACCTCGATGGCAGCGGCCAGGTCCTCGAGCGAGGCCCCCACCGACTTGAACACCGTAATGGCCTCTTCGGAGGAGCGCCCGGGTTGCTTGGCCAGCAGCAGCTCGGCCAGGTCGGCGCGAATCTCGTCGAAGTCGAAGGCTCCTTCGTCGATGGCCTGGTGGATATCGCCGGCCTCGCCCCTGGCGCCGGCGAAGGTGTCCACGAACACCTCGCCGCGGCGCAGGCACTCGCCATCGGTTTCCCGCATGCTGGGGCGGAAGGCGCCGATCAGGTCAAGATGGGTGCCAGCAGCGAGCCACTCGCCGCGAACCAGCGGCTCCGTGGAGAGCGTCACGCAGCTGATCAGGTCCGCTTCACGAACCGCTGCTTCCAGATCCGTCACCGCTCGGGTCTCGAACCGATCGGCATACTCCTCTGCCAGCTTCTTGGCCTTCTCGGGGTTGCGCCCCCAGATGCGCACCCGCGTGATCGGCCGTACCGCGGCATGGGCCTCGATCACCATGGGTGCCAGCTTGCCGGTACCCACCACCAGCAGGGTCGAGGCGTCCTGGCGGGCCAATTCCCGCGCGGCAAGGGCCGAGGCGGCAGCAGTGCGACGACGGGTCAGTTCACTGCCGTCCAGGCAGGCCAGCGGACGCCCATGGGCGCCTTCACTGAGGAAATAGACCCCGGAGATGGCCGGCAGGCCATGGTCGGCGTTCTGGGGAAAGACATTGACCATCTTCACTCCGATATAGCCATCACGCTCCCAGGCGGGCATCAGCAGCATGGTGGCTTCCCCATCCGGCCGGTGCATGGCGTGATGGTGGCGCGGCGGCGCCTCCACGCCTGACCGAAAGGTCTTCGCCAAGCGCTCCACCAGTGCCGACCAGGGGAGTGCCGCGGCGACCTCTTCAGCGGATACGATACGCATATCAGGCCTCCGGCAGCGCCGCCACGACCATGATCTCGACCTTCCATTCGGGCTTGGCCAGCTTGGCCTCCAGGGCGGCGCGGACCGGGGGCCGGCCAGGCACCACCCAGGCGTCCCAGGCAGCGTTCATCTGGTCGAATTCCGCCATGCTGGTGACCCAGATCTGGGCCGACAGCAGGTTCTCCTTCGAGGTGCCGGCCTGGACCAGCAGTTCGTCAATGCGCGCCAGTACCTGCTCCGTCTGGCCGCGCATATCAGCACTGGCGTCCTGGGGCACCTGGCCGGCCAGGTAGACGGTACCGTTGTGAATGATGGCCTGGCTCATGCGGGTATTGCTGTCGTGATAGCTGATGCTCATGTCATTCCTCTCTCGTTTCGTGTTCGTCGCTGCAACGATTGTTGGTTCATCGCCCTGGCGGATTGGAAATTCACCTTGTCGGCCCGGCGTCTCAGCCACCCGAGAAGCCCGTCAGGAAGGCCGCCAGATTCTCGCCCAGGTGCTCGGTGGGATAGCCCCCCTCCTGTACCAGTACAGTGGGCAATGACAGTGCGGCCAGGCGGCGCCCGATGGCCCTGAAATCTTCGGTTTCCAAGGCCATGCCCGCCAGGGGGTCGTTGCGGTGGGCATCGAGACCCAGCGCCACCACCATTGCTTCGGGACGGAAGGCCTTCATTCGGTGGACCAGTTCGTCCAGGGTGTCGAGAAAGACCTGGCCATCGCTGCCCAACGGCAGTGGCAGGTTGACGTTGGTGCCCAACCCTTCGCCCATGCCTTCCTCGTTGGCGCCGCCCCAGAAGAAGGGATAGAAGTCGGCGGGATCCACATGGAGCGAACCGGTCCAGATATCGCCGCGGTAGTAGAAGATGTCCTGGGTGCCGTTGCCGTGGTGGAGATCCACATCAATAATGGCCACCCGGGAAAAGTGCTCGCGCAGCACGGTGGCCGCGAGCGCCGAATTGTTGAGGAAGCAGAACCCCCCGGCCCGGTCCGGACCGGCATGGTGGCCAGGGGGACGGCAAAGTGCGTAGGTCGTGCCATGGCCGCCCAATAGCGCCTCGGCGGCAGCCTGTGCCGTGGCGGCGCTGGCCAGGATTCCGGCAAAGCTGTCGGCACCGACGGGACAGGCCATGTCATGCAGGTGCCAGCCGGCCTGGCCAACCGGATGTCGCGGATAGTGGTGCCCTCCACCGCAGGGGTGGACGTTGGGCGACACCAGCTCCGAGGCACCGGGCAGCTCGCGCCAACGCCCATGTATGGTTTCAAGGAACGTCAGGTAGCGCGGCGTATGTATCTTTGCCAGGCGGCTGCGCAGTGTCGGGCTGTCGACCTCGGCGGGAGCGGTCAGGGATAGCCCTACCGTCGCCAACCCATCGGCCAGCATTTCAGCACGTACCGGCCCCTCCGGTGACGGGGCCGGCTGACCACGCAGCAGGAAGGTCGTCGGTGCATGACGCTCCTGGTCAGGGTGATAGAAGAGCTTCATCGTGAGGTCCTTGGTGAAGCAGATGCCAGGCACGGGTATCGCCTCCCCGACAAGGCCGGGAAGATCAGGTGCTTCCACTGTGAGATTAGAACGTGTCGGCGGGCACTGCTTGCCCGCAACTGAGGAAGACTTGCCCCAGACTCCTCAGTTGGCATTGCAGTTCGGCGGCATCAATTGGCAGCGCGGACCCGACGAACGGTGGAGGGGGTCACGTCGAATTGGCGCCGATAGGCGCGGGAAAAGCTGCCCTGGTCGCGGAAGCCGACCAGCGAGGCGATATGCCCCAGGCTCAGGCTGCTGTGCCGGACCAGCGTGTGGGCATGTTCGAGACGGCGCTGCTGAACGTGGGCCAGCGGCGTGGTGCCATAGGTATCGCGAAAACGGGCATGGAAATGGCCGGGGCTGAGGGCGCAGAGGCCGGCCAGTTCCTCGACCCGGATATTGTCGGCGAGATGACGATCGATCCAGGCATTGAGGCGGCGAAGGTCGATTCGCTCGCCGCCCGCACGCATCGACGAATAGCCGGCACCGGTAGCCGTCGCCCCCTGCTCCAGACCAAGACCCAGGTGCAGATAGAGCGCCCTCAGCAGCAGCGCAGCAATCTCGCTATGCAGCGCCGGGAACTGTTCGAGCTGCACCATCAACGTTCCCGCCAGCTGATTGAGCCGGGTTGGCACGTTGAAGAACTGGGGGCGCTCGAACAGCCGTTGCATGGCGTCACCGTCGCGCAGTGATGCCAGGTCATCCAGGGCCACGTCCAGTACCAGGGTACGATTATGGCCATCGCCTCGTACTCATGATGGTAGGAGCAGGGAATCAGGCAGCCGCGACCGCCAGTGACGCGGTCTCCGTTCCCCTCGACTTCCAGTTCGGTAACGCCACAGGTCGCCAGGATCAGTTGGTGATGCGTATGGGCATGGGCAACATGTTCATGCCCGAGCGTGCAAGCACGCAGGTCGAGAATAGCCATGACGGTTTCTTGCGGTCCGTTTTTCGGGGATCGTACTTTACCTTACTCTCCGATAAATCAATGCGAAACCGTCCCGGCGCATTCTCGCCCCACGCCTATGCCAGCTTCAGCAGCGGCCCTGCATGCTCAGGCCGGGCGGGCAGAAACCACCCCGCCGCTCGCGATAACCTCGATCATGGTAATAGTAGTGACGCTCCACATGCCGCCCCTTGTGTCGGTGATGATGCTTCTTGCCCCGATAATGACGATCGGAGCCGTCGACCACGATCAAGGGTTCAGGCGTTATCCTGGCCGGAGAGTAGCTGCAGCCGGCCAGAACCAGCATGACCGGCAGCAAGCTCAGGAGGAGCAACCGCAAGGAGAGTTTCATGGTATATACCTCGCAAGCCGGGGCGGAAGATTCACCCGTCAGTACCCGTTCGAAGTCCCTATGAGTGCCCTCCACCGAGGGCGCTTCAGCAGCGGCCCTGCTTGGCTAGCCCTGGAGGACAGAACCGTGAGCCATGGGGAGAACCACCATGGCCATCGTCGATGACCACCAGAGGTTGGGACTGGATACGTGCCGGCTGGTAGCTGCAGCCTGCCACCATCAGGGACGATAACAGCACGATGAAAAGCGTCAGCAGTGCACGAGACATGGGGCCTCCTTATTGGGCGCAGTCGAAAGCCCTATTCTAGCGAAGCCTTTTCGGCACAACACCTGTGGCACGCTGGCAACACGCTTGTCGCAAAATTGAGACTGGCAAGGCGGCGCCAGAACAGCGATAGTGCGATTTCATTAGTCTGCAAACAGGCCTCGTCATGGACGCCCTCCGTCGTCACTCCCTGCTGATCATTGTCGTGGGTAGCCTGGTCATCTCCCTGGCCATGGGCCTGCGCCACGGTTTCGGGCTGTTCCTGGAACCGATGAGCAGCGAGCTGGGCTGGGGTCGTGAGGTATTCGCCTTCGCCCTGGCGCTGCAGAATCTGATATGGGGACTGGCTCAGCCCTTCACCGGGGCTTTGGCCGACCGCTTCGGTGCCGCCCGGGTGGTGGTAATCGGCGGCCTGCTCTATGCGCTGGGGCTGGCCTTCATGGGGCTATCGGAGTCAGCGCTGGGCATGTCGCTTTCCGCCGGGTTATTGATCGGCCTGGGGCTTTCCGGCACCACCTTTTCGGTGATCCTCGGCGCCGTGGGGCGTGCCGTGGCCCCCGAGAAACGCAGCATGGCCATGGGGATCGTCAGCGCCGCCGGCTCGTTCGGCCAGTTCGCCATGCTGCCGGGCACCCTCGGCCTGCTGGGCTGGCTCGGCTGGTCCGCCGCGCTGCTGGCCATGGGTGCGCTGGCGGCCCTGATGGTGCCGCTGGGCGGCATGCTGCGCGACCGCCCCTCGGTACGCTTGAGCAGCGACCTCTCGCTACGCGCCGCGCTGGACGAGGCCGCCGGAGAGCGGGGATTCTGGCTTCTCTGCCTGGGCTTCTTCGTCTGTGGCTTCCAGGTGGTGTTCATCGGCGTGCACCTGCC
Organism: Halomonas sp. BC04; assembly: GCF_000568385.1. Taxonomy (NCBI): domain Bacteria; kingdom Pseudomonadati; phylum Pseudomonadota; class Gammaproteobacteria; order Oceanospirillales; family Halomonadaceae; genus Halomonas; species Halomonas sp. BC04. The sequence goes on along the minus strand of NZ_AZQX01000130.1, from coordinate 3,562 downwards.
GGGCTACCTGTTCGACAACGGCCTTGCCGTACAGGTGGGCAGCACCGTGCTCGCGCTGGTGGGGCTGTTCAATATCTTCGGTACCTATGCCGCCGGCTGGCTTGGGGGCATCTACTCCAAGCCAAGGCTGCTGAGCTGGCTCTATCTCACCCGGGGAGCCGTGATTACCGCCTTCGTCTTCCTGCCGCTGAGCCCAGCCAGCGCCTACCTGTTCGGCATCGCCATGGGCCTGCTGTGGCTCTCCACCGTGCCGTTGACCAACGGCATCGTCGCCTCGGTATTCGGCGTGCGCCACCTGTCGATGCTGGGTGGCATCGTCTTCCTGTTCCACCAGCTCGGCTCGTTCATGGGGGTATGGATGGGGGGCTACCTCTACGACCTCACCGGCCACTATGATGTGGTATGGAAGATCGCCATCCTGCTCTCGGTGGTCGCTGCCCTGTTGCACTGGTTCATCAGCGAAGCACCCGTCAAGCGCCCGTCACCCACGGAGGTGGAAGCATGACCCGAATGCTCTTGCTCAAGCTGGTGGCCGCGGCAGCCATCACGGGCGCCCTAACCCTGGCGTGGTGGGGCTGGCAGACCGCCGATGCCTCGCTGCTGCTGCTCGGTACGCGGCTTTGTTGAGCGTGGTTCGACAATCAGCTTCCTGAGTGACGCCCGGCACCCTCTGCCGCCATTCGCTTCAGGCTCTCCATGGCCTCCAGCGACACCTGGCGCCCTTCGAGCGAGATCAGTTCCTGCAACTGAAAACGACCGAGCACACGGCTGACAGTCTCGATGGCCAGCCCCAGATAGCTACCGATGTCACCCCGCGACATCGACAAGGCAAAACAGGTGGGTGAGTAACCGCGCAGCCTGAAACGCTCCGAGAGCCCCAACAGAAAGCTTGCCATGCGCTGGTCGGCGGTGCGCCCGGAGAGCAGACACATCATGCGCTGATGATCGCGCAGCTCCTCGCCCATGCTGCGAAAGAGGCGGTGTTGCAGCGTGGGGGAGTCCTGCATCAGCGCTTCGAGCTGCAAGAACGGCAGCTCGCAGACGTATGTCGACTCCAGTGCCACCACATTGCCGGCACACTCCCCACTACCGATACCGTCCAGGCCCACCAGCTCACCGGAAGATAGAAGTGCGTCACCTGATCACGCGCGTCTCCCTGGACCTGCACTTGCTTCAGACTGCCTGTGCGTACCGCATAGAGATTGCTGAATCGATCTCCCTGATGCACCAGTATCTCGCCCCGCTTGAGCGGGCGCGGTCTCTGGAGCAGTGCATCGAAGTCGGCGAGTTGTTCACCCTCCAGCCCCATGGTCAGGCAGCGCGGATGCAAGCTACAGCGCTCACAGCGGGCACCGCCAACCGCCAGGGTTTGACCTGACAAGAACGTCATGACCTCTCCTTGTTATTCACTGCAGTCACGCGTAAAAAAGTAGCCTGCCACTCTGAACAGCCACTTATCATCGACTTCTTCCAACGTGGATCAGCGATCGACATGTATCAAGGTAAATAAAAAAATTAAACAACGAACCCGCATAACCCACTGTCCAGAAAAGAAAAAAGCGCCCATACCAACACGGCATGGGCGCTTCACTATTTGACGCTGGTACGTCTGGCGACGGTCGCGAAATAGTCCTTTTCTAGAATTTACACTAACTACCTGCCCCTGTGGCTTACATGTACAACTTAGCTATAGCAACTATAGGTCAACTTATATGTAGAACCTGGGCAGCCTGCGCCGGGCTCTCTTGCTCGCGGCCGCCTTGGCCCGGGGCATAGGCGCACTATCCCAGATGGTCAGAAAGCGCTCGCTGACGGGCGCAGTTCTGGTTTGGGATTCGGCTTTGCTCAGGTCGCCACGGCTGACCCGGGGCAGATCCCAGATGGTGTTGAAACGCAATGTCGTCATGGTGTCCTTACGGCCTTGGCGACCGCCTCCGGAAAATTCATGGAAGAATTTTTCACATTATCCACCCTCTTAGACTTTAGTTCAACCCACCTCTCGTTCGCACCGACCGGAGAGTAGGAAATACAGACAACACCGCATATACTGCGTTGCAGCATGACCGCCATTGAATGAAAGCCGGTTCCAGCAAGGACAAAGGAGGTCGTATGCACAAGGAAGAACGCAGGCGCACCGAGCCAGCCCGGAAAGAGGGCGGCTTACACGCGAAGCCCGACAGGATGCTGGACAGGGAGGACAGGTCATGACCGGCATTCTGGCTATCGTGGTGGCACTGGCCCTGTTGATGTTCCTGGCCTACCGAGGCCTGAGCCTGCTGATCCTGGCACCGGCGCTAGCCGCCCTGGTGGCACTGGTATCCGTGGATACCCCGCTGCTGGCCAGCTACACCCAGGTGTTCATGGGTTCGGCGGGTAATTTCATCGTCATGTACTTTCCGCTTTTCCTGCTCGGGGCGATCTTCGGCAAGCTGATGGAGGATTCCGGCAGCGCCGAGGTACTGGCCGGTGCCATCGTCGAGCGCCTGGGCGACAGCCGGGCCATCCTTGCCGTGGTACTCTCCTGCGCCGTGATGACCTACGGCGGCGTATCGCTGTTCGTGGTCGCCTTCGCCGTATTCCCCATCGCCGCGGCGCTGTTTCGCAAGGCCGACCTTCCCAAGCGGCTGATACCCGGCACCATCGCCCTGGGCGCCTTCACCTTTACCATGACCGCCCTGCCCGGCACCCCGGCGATCCAGAACGCCATACCAATGCCCTTCTTCGGTACCTCGCCCTTTGCCGCACCAGGGCTCGGCATCATGACCGGCCTGGTGATGCTGGGCCTGGGCCAGGCCTGGCTGACCTATCGCGCCAGGCAAGCCCGCACCGCCGGAGAAGGCTACGGCGAGGATGACAGCGGGCCCACACCGAACGACCATCTACGTGAGCGGGCCGCCGGCGAAGGCTTCGACCTGGCAGAGGTCGCCGCCCAACCCCGCAGCGGCTTGCCCGCTCTGCCCCTGGCCATGCTGCCGATCGTCATGGTGATTGCCCTGAACCTGGCATTCACGGCGGTGATCATTCCGGCCATGGACACCGGCTACCTCTCCGAACCGACCTATGGCGCCACCAGCATCGAATCGGTACGCGGCGTCTGGTCGGTCATCGCCGCGCTGGTCCTCTCCATCCTGCTGTTGATCGCACTGAACTGGCAGCGATTGCAGGACCTGACCACATCGCTCGACAGTGGAGCCAATGCTTCGCTGCTGCCGATCTTCAATACGGCGAGCCTTGTCGGCTTCGGCTCGGTCATCGCCTCGCTGGCGGCCTTCGACGCCATCAGCGCCTGGGTGACCACCGCCGGAGGGGATAACCCGCTGATCTCGCTGGCCATCGCGGTGAACCTGCTGGCCGGCATGACCGGCTCCGCCTCGGGCGGCATGAGCATCGCCCTCTCCACCCTGGGCGACACCTACCTGGCCATGGGTCAGGCGGCGGGAATCTCGCCCGACCTGCTGCACCGGGTCACGGCGGTGGCCACGCGGGCTGGATGCCCTGCCCCACAACGGCGCGGTGATCACGCTGCTCTCGATCTGCGGGCTGACCCATCGCCAGGCGTACC
>NZ_AZQX01000129.1:0-9365 GCF_000568385.1 Halomonas sp. BC04 | reverse complement strand
GGCCGACCTGTCACTGAGCGATTGGCTGCGCCAGTGCGTCGACGGTGCCGACGCAGTGAAGACTGGCCAGCGCCGGCAGCGGCGTCGGCTGCGCACCCTGACCGCCGATCCGGCGCTGCTCCGCCAGCTCGCTGCTATCGGCAGCAATGTGAACCAGATCGCTCGCGTATTGAATACGGTCGGCCTGACGCCCGGTGACCATGCCCAGCTGCTCGCCGAGCTGGCGGCGATCCAGCGCGAGCTGCATCACCTGGCCGAGCTTCCTCGCTATGACCCTGACGACCAGGGGCAGGGGGACGAGCCATGCACCTGAAATTTCTCCGCCACGGCCAGGGAAGCACCGCCGGCGCGGTGCGGTATCTCCTCCAGGAGCATGACCATAACGGCGAACGCCGTGCCGAGGTCACGGTGCTGCGCGGCGATCCGCACCTGGTCGCCCAGGTGGCCGACGCCAGTCCGCACCGGTGGCGCTATACCAGCGGGGTGATCGCCTGGGCGCCTGAGGACAACCCCACCGTTGCCGAGATCGAGGCTGTCCTCGAGGACTGGGAACGCACAGCGTTCGCCGGTCTGGAGCCCGACCAGTACGCCACCTGCGCGGTGCTGCATCGTGATGACGACGGCACCCCCCATATCCATACGCTGACCGCCCGTATCGAGCTGACCACCGGGCGGGCGCTCAATATCGCGCCGCCGAGCCATCAAAAAACGTTCGATCCGCTGCGTGACGCCTGGAATCACGCGAAGGGCTGGGCGCGGCCCGATGATCCGGACCGAGCACGCCCCGTTCAGCCGGGCGACGAGGGGCACCGGAGCAAGCCAGACAAGCACCCCAGGACCCGAGCCGACATCACCGAGCACATCGAGGCGCTGGCCGCCAAGGGGCTGGTGACCACCGCGGCCGAGGTGCGCGAGGAGCTGGCTGAAATCGGCGAAATCACTCGGGCGAGTCACGCATTCGTGAGCGTCCGGCCCCACGGGGAAAAGCAGGCCATACGGTTAAAAGGAGACCTCTACCGTGACAACTGGACCATCGAGCAAACCCTTGAGCGAGAGGCTCGCCGAGAGACGCAAAGAGCAGCTGGCCGAGCTGGACCATGTGACCCAGCAGCAGCTGAGCGAGCACGAGGACGCCTTGCAGCAGCAGTTGAGCGACGCGCTGAGTACCACCGAGGCCGCTATCAGCGAGCAGACGCAGCGCCTGAACGAGGCGATAGCCGCAGCGTTGAGCCAGGTCGAGTCTCAGCAGACGCGGCGACTCTCGAGCTGGGAGACCGCCCTGAGCCAGTCGGAGGGGCGGCAGCGGGAGCAGATTCAGGGCATCGAACAGCGGCTGTCGACCGCGGCGACCCAGGCCGAGCGGCTGAGCCGGATCGGAGGCCTGCGGAGCTGGACACGACCGGCGGCGATCACCGCGGCGTGATGCTGGCCGTGGGGAGCGTGACGGCGGGCGGCCTGCACCTGGCCGACCGGCTGATCGACAGCCGCCTGGAGCGTCTGATAACGCTCCGGCAGGACATTCGGCGGGCCGAGGAGGCGGCGCCGAGGCTGCCGGAGGGCGTGGAGGTGCGCACGATCCAGGGCGAGCCCTATCTGGTGGGTATCGACCGGACACAGCCTGGGTGGGGACACTGAACAGTGGCGTGCCGGTGATCCGGCTGACGGAGGAGTAAGCGAAGATGACCGAGCTAGAAACGCTGCTCTTGCAGCAGTTAGAGCAGCAGCAGCGCGACGCCGAGTCGCTAGCCGATGGGCTATTAACCGAGCTCGCGAGGCTGCAGACAGCGCTGAACGAGCAGCAGGCCGAGAGTCAGTCACTGCGGGAGGAACTGGAACGGAGCGACCCGCCAGAACGCCGCCGCCCTGGATCAGCTGACCGAGCGCGTCGACGCCTGCACCAAGCTGCTGAACGGTTTGGGGAGGAAATTCGACAGGTGACAACGGCCTACGAGGCCTGGATGGCCCGGCAGCATGAGCGGGATCGGCAGGATCGCGAGCGGGAGACACTCGCACGCGCGAGGCGTCAGCGGTCGAATGCTGTGCTCGATCCCACGCCTGCCCGACCGGCGGCTGAGGAGTCGCCCCAGGAACCGCCGTCCTCCCCCGGGTGGGGGGTGGATCCGGGCAGAGACGGGCCGGGGGTGGGGTAGCAATGCTTAGCGCGACCGAATACACCCACCCCAGTCAGTAACGTGTGATAGGGCAGCCGAGTGCCTATCAGTCGAGAGGCACCTCGCTGCTGAACACCCCCTGGTGTATACCGCTAGGCCTGTGCTTTACGAGGACGGCCGCCTTTGGTGCCATTGGCCCTGGCCGCATGACGCTTGGCGGCGCTGCGGCTTCGGCCACCGGCGGCCCCCATCTGGCGGGCCATCCACTGCTGGCTGCCGAACTGCCCCGCCAGGAGGGCCGGGACATACACATCGGCGTCCAGCTGCGGCCAGTGCAGGCCAAGCCCGGACGGCGAGACCTCGATCTCGGCCAAGGCCTCCGGCGTGGCGTCGGCGAGGCCTTCCATCAGAGCCGGCGGGATGGCCAGCTCCAGACCACTGTGCAGATGCACGATCACGCGCTTGGTCCGCCGGTCATAGCGGGCGGACACTGCGTGGGCCTGGTCGCGCTCAGCGACCAGGCGTGCCTCGGCTTGCTGCCGGGTGTCATCAGTAATGGCCATGAATCTCCCTCCATTTACGGCAGAGTGTCAGGAGCTCAGCCGACAGCGCGCTGGCGATCCGGTTGAGATCCGGGGTGTTGAAGCAGTAGCTCTCGCGCAGCTCCGGGGGTCCATCGGGACAGTGCAGGATGAACACTGCTTCGCCGCCCTTGCCAATGACATGGACATGCGCGGGTCGATGATCGTTGGGATAGATGACGGCGCGCAGGCCATCGAAACGTAGGACGGTTGGCATGGGGGCAGTCTAGCATAAACCCAAGCGGTTTGGTTTGTGCGTCGTTCTAGGCCTACCTCGCGCGAGCGAAAGCACCCACCTTGATTCATCACGCAACGCATGGCCAAGAAGCCCCTGTATCCAGGGTTTCATGGCAATATCGCGACCAGGAGCACCCAGCTGAGGCTGGGGATCGGGCCATTTCGCGACCCACAGCACCCACCTCGCGTCTGGACAGCGGGGGCGCCGGTCGCTCTCAAAGCCTCGCCACTGGGGTGTTTCAGGAAAAGTGCGTCACTTTGTCCATAGAACCGAGGTACCATCCAAGGACGCCTGGCCAGCGACCCCAGCGCACCGTCTTGGGCGCCCTGGCGACACAAAGTGCGTCAGGGAATCCATAGAAGCTGATTTGCCAATCACCCTGTAAGCCGCGCCACTGCGGCGTTTCAGGGAAAGTGCGTCACTCTGTCCATAAAAAAATCGCGACCTCCAGCACCCACCTTGGGCCGGGGCTAGATCAATTACGCGACCAGGCGCACCCACCTCGTATTTGGGTAGCGATGGCGAGCTACGGCACGTTCTATGGATTCTGCAACGCAGTTTTTCCCAATGAAAATTTTTATACACTTCACCGAAAAAGCGGGATGAGAGTCACCCGATTGTGGCTATTTTCACCGCTAACTCATTGATGTTGCGTTTTCGTGCCTTGTCTTACGCCCCAAACTATACGCTAACGCAGGATGGTGGCAGGCTTTAAGAGGGGAGTTTGTTTTTTCCAATTTTTTCATGGGGTTATGGTATTTTGGTGAGCTCTAATGACAAGATTGGCCTTCCGTCGATCTGAGCAAGCTAAGGTCAACGCGGCTCGGCTGAGAGATATCGCGACCAGGAGCACCCAGCTGAGACCGGGGATTGGGCGATGGCACGAAGGCCCCCTCCAGCATCAAGCACCTGAGTCGGTGATGCGCACATGTCGATGGCTGGATGGTGACATGGGCGGCGGGTGTCTCGGGAAGACCGCAGGGGGAAGGTATAGGTAGCCTAGGGCTATTATAGCCTTTTCCCTGATAGATATTATCTACTTCTTGGCGGGCTATGTTTTGGCCACTATAGTCCTACGACTCAGCCCTGCACGCAGCGATTCAGTTCGCTGGCAGTCAGGGTGAGGAAACCGGCCACCGTGCCGGTTTCTTCGTTTCTAGGGATCGCATCTCGTGCAGACGGCTTTTTTCATCGACGGCTATAACGTGTTCTATGGGTTACTGGCCGGCACGCCATACAAGTGGCTCAATCTCCCCGCCTTACTGGAAGCTGTGGTTAATGAGAATGATCCGCTGAGCCAGGTGGCTGAGATCCACTACTTCACCTCTCCGGTGCAGCCCTCCTTGGCGACACGCGGCCCCCAGTCCAAGCAGGCCCAGGACACCTACGTCAGAGCGCTCAAGGCGCGTGGCGTCACGGTCCATTGGGGACGGCATCGCCTGGATCACCGCAAGGCGCCACGTTTTGTGTCCAGATACGTGTCTCCTTCCCGGGCCGACCAGGTGGATATCTGGCACCTGGAAGAGAAAGAGACCGACGTCCGGATCGGCATTACGATGTACCGTATGGCCGCCCAGCACTGCTGGCGAGGCGAGTGTGACGACCAGGTCCAGCAGCTCGTGCTGGTCTCAGGAGACACGGATATGGCCCCTGCGCTGGAGGCGATCCGTGAAGACTTTCCTCATCTTCGCGTCGGTATCATCGTGCCCCACCGCAAGGGGCTGGAGCGTAAGCCACCCGGCTCGCTGCAGAAGCAGGCTGATTGGATGCGTCGCTACATCTTGCCGGAAGAGCTTGCAGCGCATCAGTTCCCTGAGCGCGTGCATACGCGCAAGAAGCCGGCGGACAAGCCCGAGTATTGGTGACGCTGCAGGAGGCCACCTGGTGAGTAACTTTCGCACTGAACGCATCGGCCTGACCAATGCCGCTCGTCTGTTGGGCGTGTCAGTCAACGAGCTGAAGGCGGCGATCCACCAAGGGACGCCCTTGAGGGGAGTTACCCCGCCACAACCGGTGGTCAGGGCTGGGGGAAACCGAGGGAACCTGCTGTTCCTGGCCGGTGACGTGATGGACTGTGCGGAGACCATGAGCAAGGCGGGGCGCGGAGCTTGATCCTGGCCGACAGACACGGAGCAACCGGCTTTGTGCGTCATTCGGGTGGCGTATGGGCCCGAGAAAAACGAGCGCCCCTCTCATCCTACTGGGCAGGGACGAGAGGGGTGACGACGATCCCCACTTGCGCGGGGCGTACTGGCGTATCGTTCGACCAAGGCCCTGTCGGATCCGATAATCCCCGCTCGCGGGGTGCACTCAAAAAAGCTCCTGGGGGCTATCCCGTTCCGCCGATAATCCCCGTCTGCGCGGGGTGCGCCCTTACGGAATTCCTGAGGGCAATCAGTAAGCTATCATGATCTCGTGGCGCTACTCAAATGCCGGGCTGTGCTAGTTTAAACTACCGGTTAGAGGCCGGATCGGTGGCAGAGGCTGCCTAGCAGCGTGTCGGTGGTTCTAGACCGGTCATGGTCAGGATAAGCGCCAATATCTTGATTTTACTCGGAGCTTGGTTTGGTGACGGTCGTCTTGCGCTTCTGTCTTTCGGCATGCTTCTTCCTGCGTTCCCGCAGTTCTTCCTCGGCATGTGGAAGCAGGAGGTCTCGCAGTGGGGATAGGTCATACTCGTTGGTATCACTGCGATTGCTCTCTCGGCGGCGCTCTATGCGTTTGATGAAACCGGCGGCTTCCATGCCTCGAATTCGCTTCTGGATAGTGCCTGAAGTGACCCCAATCGCTTGAGCCAAGGTGGCTTTGGACGGATACGGTTTTTGCTCGTCTTGCCACCAGTAAGTCATCAGGTGGAGCAGGATATTGAGATCCAGGGGGGATAGTCCGAGACTTTTTTGCCTATATATCAGTATGTTGGGTATGGCTGTCCAGCCGGCGCTCTTGGTTGATTTCCCCCACTTCTGTGTGAACGCATCTGTCTTCTTCGGGGCTGCCTTCTGTTCTCCTGAGGAGGAAGCGCTAGCGTCTTGAGTCATACCAACCTTCTGTGAGCAAGTAGCTTTGTTAGACGCAAAGGTATGGGGTGGCGGGCTGCCTCACAAGGATTTTCGGACATGGGGTGGGGGTTTTTGGGGATCCCCCCGCAATGGATATATGTTCTTCGTCTGCTTCCCGTATGCGTATGGTTTGCTATGCGTCTTCTTTGGAGATTCCTTGGGACTCCCAGGTGGGGGTGTTTAGGAATTCCCAGGTGGGGGCTTCTGTTAACCCCCTATAAGGAAGGGAAAAACCTTACATTACAGTATTTTGGCGTGGATAATAAATACAGTGGTAAGGCTTTAGAAACAACGAAGCCGCCTTGGTGGGGCGGCTTTCGCGCGCGAGCCGTTGGTGGCGGCATCGCTAGGTCTTGAGACCAGTTAGTCGACGTGCTCAGTTTATGACCACTCCGTCAGTAATGCAATGGGGCGGCGGGACGGCTCGTAAGGGGGTAGACCGCCTGGTGGTGGCTCGATAACCTGGCGAGGTCGATTAGCCAGGTATGCGGCCGTTGTTTCTTCTGAAAAGACCTGATCACTAAATACGAGCCGGAAGGCTCGATTTCAGGCCCACCCGCCCGGTTTGGTACCCGGCTGGCATCAGAGGGTGGTTATTGAACGGTCGTGTCTTGGGACCAGTTAGTCGACTGCCAGCGCCGGTAGGCCAGTAACGGATCGTTGGGCGACCCTCTGCTGAGGGCAACAGTATGGAAGTTATTGCTGTATTAACCCTTGTCGTGAACGTCGCGATGTTCGTCGTGATGCTGATCGGCAAGTAAAAGAACAGCCCCGCCTGACCTCGCGTCGGCGCGGGGCTTCCCATCTCGCACAAGCTCTATGCACCCTTCAAGAATTGCGCAGGGCGTCCCGAATCGTTCTCGCCGAACGGCTCGACCAGCTCCAGCGAGTCGCGCTCGTCGGTCGGCTCCTGGTCTGGCTCGCGGGGTGGGGTCTGGTGGGCGCATCCTGTGCTCCTGTCCACCTTCTGGGCGGTTTGCCGGGTCTTCCTGGTTGCCCTGGTCTGCTGCCCCTGGGGGCGGGGGAAGGCGCCGCAGGGAGGCCACCTCTTCGCGTCTCGCAGCCGTCGCAACTCCTCGCCCTGGTGCCGGGACAGCTCCACCAGCTCAGCCAGTAGCCGCCATGTGGCGGTAAAGGGTCGTTTTCTTTACGCACGCTGACCGCCCCTCCGAGAGGCCCTGGAGGGGCAGTTATGCGTAAAGAAATTGCGTAAAATTTTCTATGCCCAAAAAAAGGGGCGTTTTTCTATCTTTTTTCGGGCTCTTCGCCGGGTGGTCCTGAGTCGCTGTTCAGGGCATTATGCGAGGGTGCTAATGTCCAGCAATTTTGCCCCGCGTTGACATAGCGCTGCGCTTCTGGTCAAGAGGCGCTTCCTTGAGTTTTATCTACCCTGCTTGCCCCTGGTGTCCGTCCGTCACCAGGGGCATTTTTCTTTTCCGCTAGACCTTGATGACCTTCACGCCATAGTCGGCTGGATTGACGATCTCCTCCAGCTTGCCGATTTGCGAGAAGTCGTCTCTGCCCAGCTCACTACTGATATTGGTGTCCGGGAAACGCAGGTTCTTGACCACTTTTACCTGACTCGGCATACCCTTGCCGTCGATTTCCTTGACCCAGGCGAGGAAGCCCCCCGAGAACTTGGCCAAGCTACCGATCGGGTAGAGCCCATAGGCCTGTATGTACTCCACCAGTACCGTCTTGTCGTAGGCCGAGGCGGCTTCATTGATCATGCGGTAGGCATCCAGCGGTGTACGCGGCGGGATGCCGTTGCGGACGTGCATCAACTTGTTGATCGCCTTGATCACAGAAACCAATCGCACCCGCTCTGAAAGTTGGTCACCCCGCTTGCCAGCCGGGTAACCGCTGCCGTCCAGGCGCTCGTTGGTATTTTCGATGATCTCGCGACAGGTGGGGCTGGGTGTCCAGCCGAGCGCTTGCAGCTTGTGCTGTAGGGCGACCACATGGCCTTTGAGAATGTCTTTTTGCGGCGGGTTCATGTTGACCTTCAGCGACGGCAGCTGAGGGCCTATCAACAGGGGCTTGCCCATGGTGTGCAGCAGGGCGCCAAGCACGGCTTCGCGTATGTGTGGGTCATGGGGGTCACGGGTGAATAGCACGTCAGCCAGCTGGCTGGCCACTTGCACCGCATGGCGCACCCAGTCTGACTCGTCGCGCAGGAAGGACAAGGCGTAAAGCAAGGCTTTGTGATCCTGCTCCACCAGGAAGCGCAGGGTGTCGACGCAGTCGTAGAAGAGCTCTTCGGGGAAGAGATCGCGCGTTTTCATGTACATCAGCCCCACCTGGAGCTGATGAGCCACGTCCATGACGCCACGCTCCATGGGTGACTGGCGGGAGCGTTTCTCGCGCTCTTGGGCTTCGCGTTGCAGAATCTTTTTCTCCTTCGCCCCGGGAATGAACAGCGTGGCGTGGGCGTCGATCTTGTCGTTGATTCCCGTGCGGTAGGCGGCCTCGCGTTCCGACTCGCTCACGTAGCGGAACAACGCCTCGGTCTGGAGGGGACCCATGTTGATGAACTGGATGCCGACCGCGGCGTAGCCGTGGTTGCCGAAGGGCCGAATGTGGCGGATCTTGCCCTCGGCAAAGAAGCTCTCGCCATTGGGAAACTCGATAGTGACCCCCGGAATCTCCTGATTCACGCCGATGGCCACGCTCTCGGCCAGGTCGATGTCGACCATGCAGCCGCCTACCGACAGGTTGCGTAACCGTCCCGGCACATTGAGCTCGTGCAGGTAGACCTCAAGGCCGACCCGCGCCTGCATGCCGAGCACGAAGGGGATACGGATCGCTCCGCGCTGCTCGGCGACGAACACCGATCCCGGCAGCTGGCACTCCAGGCGGTAGAGCGCGCTGTCGGTCTTGAGCAGCTTGGCGGTAACGTTGCTGAGGCTGTAGGTCTCACGCTCCATGCCCTGGTGGCCCTTCATGGCCTCTAGGTCAAAGCTGACATCACCGTCGGTCAGATAGCGCTCGATATCCTGACCGGCATATTCCACCTCAAGCACCAGGCGGCCAGTGCTCAAGTCCAACTCGGCAACCTCGGCCTTCAGCGGGTAGGTCATCTCCTTGGCATAGAGGGAGAGTTGATGGTCGTGCTGGAGCAGCGACCGAATCACGGCCGCTGAGGGGTTTTCGTGCTGCGCGGGGAGGGCCATGTCGGTTTACCTGCGTATATGGTTTTGATTTTTATAGAGTTACATCAGTGGCATAGATGGGCTATCCCTCTAAGGAATACTATATACATTTTAATTAGGATGGCCACAATCAAAGATGGGCAAGTCCCCTCTCTAACGGTGTCGGCGAGAGAAGCAAGCACGTCTTGGCAGGCAAAGGTAGTCGTCCCACCCAGGACCTGCCA
>NZ_AZQX01000128.1:0-5769 GCF_000568385.1 Halomonas sp. BC04 | reverse complement strand
TCGACGAATGCGACCCGCAGCCGGAGCGCACCCTGCCCCAGCGTGCCGGACGGCTCTCGGCGCTGGTCTATACCCGTATCAGCCAGGCCTGGCCCCACCTGGTCAGCTACACGGCCTACCGGCTGGAGTGCGGCCTGCGCTCCAGTGCGGTGATCGGTTTCGTCGGCATGCCGACCCTGGGCTTTCACCTCGCCGGCGCCTTCGCCCAGGGTCACTACGGCACGGTGGGGGCCCTGCTGCTGCTCTTCTATGCGCTCATCGCCAGCCTGCGGCTATGGGCGAGGCCACGGCTGCTGCCTGTCTACCTGCTGGCCTCACCCTTCCTGCTGGGCACCGGCCTGCCGATCATGTGGAGCAATGTCTCGCGCTTCTTCACCCACGACATCGTGCCGGCGCCGTTGCGCCGCGGAGAGGGGCTCGAGGGCCTCTGGCCCTGGTTCAGTGATCTTCTCCTGGGCCAGGCCCTGCCCGGCATCTGGAACACCCTGCTGCTGACCCAGATCGCCTGGTGCTCACCGGGGTGCTGGCTATGGCGCTGTTTCCGCTGATCTCCCACCATTTCACCGGGCGTCACTTCAGCGGCCGGGTGCGCGGCGCCCTGGGGCATGGCGTGCTGGTGGTGATGCGCTCCACCCCCGAGTATTTGCTGGCCTTCATCCTGCTGCAGCTGTGGGGGCCCTCGATGCTGCCGGCGGTGGTTGCCCTTGCGCTGCACAATGGCGGCATCATCGGCCACCTGGTCGGGCGCCGCAGCAACGAGATCTCCCTGCGTCAGGACGCCCCAGGCGGCATGAACCGCTACGCCTACGAGGTGGCGCCACGGGTCTATGGCCCCTTCCTGGCGCTGCTCTTCTACCGCTGGGAGATCATCATGCGCGAGACGGCGATACTGGGCATTCTCGGTATCGCCACACTGGGCTTCTACGTCGACAGTGCCATCCAGGAACTGCGCTTCGACCGCGCCATGGTGCTCATCCTGATCACCGCGCTGCTCAACATCGGGGTGGATATCCTGGCCCGGCATCTGCGTGCCCGCTTGCACCTGAGCCACACGGCCCGCAGCGAGCCCTGAAGCGCATGGCAGGGGTGAACGCCCCCTTCAAACGGAGAGTGACATCCAGCCAGGACGGCATGATAGTGGCAAGTCTCGCAACCATCACCGTGACAGGGGGAACTTCATGGAACAGGGCAGCCCGCAAGCAAGCTTACGCGACCTTATCGAGCCGCTTCATCGAGGCAAGTTCTGGATGCAGCTCACCGGGGTGATGCTGATCCTGTCGGGAATCTTGACGGCCCTTTCCATTATCGGCCTGATCGTGGCATGGATCCCGATCTGGGCCGGCGTGGTACTGATGCAGGCCGCAGGCTCGGCTAGCCGTGTCTACAACAGCGGGGAGCCTGGCGAGATGAAAATTGCCATGGGCAAACTGAAGACCTACTTCACCATCTTCGGCGTACTGATCCTGATCTACCTGATTCTCGCCGTGGGTGGCATGGTCATCGGAATGGCCGGCATGAGCGGCATGATGGAGGGAATGGGCAGGATGGGTATGTAGCCGCCTCGGCGCCCATGCGAACACATCAGCGCGAACACAGGAGCACGACCGACACACAGCCCAATAGCTGAGTGCCGGCCTGGTTCGCTCAGGCTCACTCCTCGCGCTGCTCGAACTCTTCGGCGGTGCGGATCGCCTCTGCCTCGGTCTCGTGCTCCGAGATCACGACCTCGTTGCTGGGGTCCGTCTCGTCGATGACATGCCAGCCGGTAACCGGCAGGTTCATGTCCTCGGCATCACGGATCGGCTCCACTCGGGCTTGTTTCGGTCCGGTCTTGGGCATGCGGCCTCCTCGTTTCAGGAAAGTCTTGGCATCGACCGTGTCTCATCAAGCTAGCCTAGTGCCACCCACTTGCCAAACCACCCGATGCCGGACCGGAGGGCTCAGTCCGGCAGGTCGGTCACCGCGCCGGTGGAGGCGGAGCTGACCGTGCGAGCATACTTGGCCAGTACGCCACGGGTGTAGCGCGGTGCCGGCTGCTGCCAGGCGGCCCGACGCCGCTGCATCTCGCCGTCATCCACCGCCATCTCGATGGTATTGGCCTCGGCATCGATGGTGATGGTGTCGCCATTCTCCACCAGCGCCAGCGGCCCGCCATCGAAGGCCTCGGGGGACACATGGCCCACCACGAAGCCGTGGCTGCCGCCGGAGAAGCGCCCGTCGGTGATCAGCGCCACGTCGTTGCCCAGCCCCCGGCCCATGATCGCCGAGGTCGGGGTCAGCATCTCACGCATGCCGGGCCCGCCCTTCGGCCCCTCGTAGCGGATCACCACCACGTCGCCGGCTACCACGGTGCCGTCGTTGATGCGTGCCTGGGCCTCCTCCTCCGAGCCGAACACCCGTGCACTGCCGGTAAAGCGTGTGCCCTCCTTGCCGGTGATCTTGGCCACTGCCCCTTCGGGCGCCAGGTTGCCGTAGAGGACCCGCAGGTGACTCTCGGCCTTCAACGGCGCCGACAGCGGCGCGATGATCGACTGCCCCTCGGGATAGGGCGCCACATCCGCCAGGTTCTCGGCAAGCGTCCGGCCCGTCACGGTCAGGCAGTCGCCATGGAGCAGACCGGCATCGAGCAGCATCTTCATCAGCGGCTGGATGCCGCCGATCGCCACCAGCTCGCTCATCATGTAGTGGCCGCTGGGGCGCAGGTCGGCGAGTACCGGCACCCGCTTGCCGATCTCGGTGAAATCCTCCAGCGAGAGCGGCACGCCCACGGTATTGGCCATGGCGATCAGGTGCAGCACCGCATTGGTGGAGCCGCCCAGGGCGATGACCACGGTGATGGCGTTCTCGAAGGCGTCGCCGGTCATGATGTCGGAGGGCTTGATGTCCTGGGCGAGCAGCTCCAGCACCGCGGCACCGGCCGCCTCGCAGTCGTCCTGCTTGGCCTGGGAGACGGCATTCTGTGCCGAGCTCCCCGGCAGGCTCATGCCCAGCGCCTCGATGGCCGAGGCCATGGTATTGGCCGTGTACATGCCGCCGCAGGAGCCGGGGCCGGGAATCGCCTTCTCCTCGATCTGCTTCACCTGGATCAGGTCCAGATCGCCACGGGTGTAGGCGCCCACGGCCTCGAATACCGAGACGATATCGGTGTGTCCCTCGCCGGGCAGGATGGTGCCGCCATAGACGAACACGCTGGGGCGATTCAGCCGCGCCAGCCCCATCACGCAGCCCGGCATGTTCTTGTCGCAGCCGCCGATGGCCACCAGGCCGTCGAAGCCCTCGCAGCCGGCCACGGTCTCGATGGAGTCGGCGATGACCTCCCGCGACACCAGCGAGTACTTCATGCCCTCGGTGCCGTTGGCGATGCCGTCGGAGACGGTGATGGTATTGAAGATCACCCCCTTGCCGCCGGCCGCGTCGGCGCCGTCACTGGCCCGCTCGGCGAGGGTATGGATATGGCTGTTGCAGGGCGTGAGATTGCTCCAGGTGGAAGCGATGCCCACCTGGGGTTTCTTGAAATCGTCGTCGGTGAAGCCCACGGCACGCAGCATGGCTCGGCTGGCGGACTTGCCGACACCATCCACTACCGGGGCGGAGTGACGGCGGCGCGGATCCTCTGGCGTATCGCTCATGACGCTTCCTCATATCGTTGTTCAGGGGTAATAGAGAGAGGGTGGACCGCAGACAGGATGGCTGTCCATGCCTTGAGCCTACAGGATTGCCGGAAAGAGAGATGAAGGCTACACTCTATCGCATATTGCGATATGGAGATCGCCGTGCATATCATCACCCAGAAGCGAATCTGGGAAGCCAAGCAGAAGTGGCCTCAGGCAGCATCCGCACTGGACGCCTGGTATCGACTGATGAAGTCGAGCGAGCCACGCACCTTTGCCGAAATGAAGGCCCTGTTCCCGGCCACGGACAAGGTCGGTTCTCAACATGTCTTCGATATCGGGGGCAACAAGATTCGCCTGATTGCCATTGTGCATTATCGCTTCAGCAAGATTTACATCCAGCACGTGCTCGATCATACCGACTATGACAAGGGCAACTGGAAGGAGTCGAAATGACCAGTCTCGTTCAACAGGCAGCAGCCCACTGGCGCTTCGTGGCACCTCTGCTCAACGCACCCGAGTCCGAGGAGGATTATGACGCCCTTGTCGAGGCGCTGGACGAAGTCCTGGCGCTGACCGGTGACGACGAGGAACACCCCCTGGCGAGCCTCGCCTCGCACATGGGCGATCTTATCGAGGAGTACGACAACGCTCACCGTCCGATGCCGGAGGTCAGAGGAGCCGACATGCTCCGCCACTTGATGCAGTGGCATGGCCTCGACCAGTCGAGCCTGCCGGAGGTCGGCACCCAATCGGTTATCTCCGAGATCCTTTCCGGCAAGCGGCATCTGAACGTCCGCCAGATCAAGGCCCTGACACAACATTTCGGACTGCCTGCCGACCTCTTCCTCGACTGAGTTTCTGCCCACCCAAGCCCGGAGGAGGCATTGTTACTGTTCTCTGGTCAGCCCACTCAGCGCGGCTGCACGGCGTCGTGGAAGGCACGCTCCTTCGCCACGGTATCGCGGAAACGCTCGGCCAGGCGGGCGAAGGCGGCGTCATCGAGCGCCGCTGCCTCCTCGTCCAGGCGGCGGCGCAGCCAGGCCACGAACTCCTGGAAGGCGTGATTGTCGTGCAGGCCGATCCACTCCCCCATCAGCGGATGCAACCCGTCTACGGGGGTCACGCGCAGCGCCCACTCGAGATAGACCCACTCGGTGACCACCAGCACCGCCAGGATCTCGGCGTAGCGGCCGCCCTGGCCGGTATCGCGCAGCAACTCGCGAAAGGCCAGTGTCTCCGGCAGGAAGTCCGGCGCCTCGCGCTGGGCCACCGGCACATCAAAGGCCTCGAAGGTGCGCTGGAAGGTGCTGTTCTCGTCGCTGGTCAGCATGCCCATGAACTGTCCCAGTACCACCCGGTCCGCCATGCTCGGCGCCTGGCCGATGGCGTGGCCGATCAGTGCGGTGAAGGGATCGACGAAGCCGTAGTCCTGCACCATGTAGGCGGCGAAGTCGTCACCCGACAGCCGTCCCTCGGCCAGGGCGTCGAACAGCGGGTGGTTCACGGTGGCCGACCAGTCCGGCTCGCTGATCTCGCGCAGCCAGTCGGTGATGCGCGCCGATTCGCTGCCGGCGGCCCAGGCGTTCCAGTCAGAGCGTGTCGTCATCAGGCGTCTCCCTTGCTTGCCAGGTGAAACTTGGACCCCGGGCGCAGCCAGGCGATCAGCAGGCTGGCCAGGTGGAGGCGACCAGCGCCCCCAGGAAAGGCGCCAGGGTCGGAATGCTGTCCGGGAAGCTCGCCGCTAGGATACCGGCGGCCAGGCTTCCCTGGCTTATCCAGCCCGGCAGGATAGCACCGAGCAGGCCCGCCACGCCGCCGGCCACCGCCGCCAGCGGTGACATGCGCCGCCACAGGCCCAGCAGCACCGGCACCACGATGGCCGCGCAGAGCAGGTCGGCGATCAGGAACAGGCGCAGCACCGAGAAGCCTGCAGGGCCACCCAGATCACCGGCAACATCAGCGCCACCGTGACCAGCCGCGCCCCCCGCACCGAGAGACCGCGCCGCCCGGCGCTGGCCACCGACATGGAGGCGATGGCGTTCTGCAGGGTATCCACGCTGGAGGCCACCAGGGTGACCGCCAGCACCAGGGCCGGCAGGCCCAGCCAGGCCGGCGCGGCGGAGAGCAACGCGAAGAAGGGAATCGGCGGCTCGCC
>NZ_AZQX01000127.1:0-16555 GCF_000568385.1 Halomonas sp. BC04 | reverse complement strand
CTGTCATCGCTCGATGCCAGGCATCTATTACCAGAGAGAGGGTCTTGCCAATGTCGGAAAATACCCAGAGCCCACTTTACAAGGACAATCGTGTCAAGGCCCTGGTGGCCGTGGCGCTGCTTGCGGTGATCTGGGCGATCTTTGCCCACAACAGCGCCGGCAATCATCGCGATCGCAGTGCAGCCCTTGAGGAGCAACTGGCGGCGGTACAGGATGAACGCCAACAGTTAGCCTCCCAGCTGCAGGAACGCGATGCCGCAGGAGAGGACATCGAAGCCCTGGAAGCCCGTGTGGCAGAGCTCAATGAGGAGCAGCAGGCTGCCGAGGCGGCATTGGCCGAGGAGCAGGAAGCCGCCCGCGCCGAGATCGCACGCCTTGAGGCCGAAGTGGCTGAGGTCGAGGGGCAGCTGGGTGAGCTTCAGGAGGAACGTGCTGCTCTTGAGGCCGACATCGAAGCCTACCAGGCCGAGAAGGCCGAGGCAGAAGAGGCGCTGGTCGAACTGCGTGGCGAGCATGAGGCGGTGGAACAGGCTCGCAGTGATGCCGAAGCCGCTCGTCAGGAAGCCGAAGAGGCACGCCAGGAGGCCGAGGCGGCACGCCAGGAAGCCGAAGAGTTGCGTCAGATCGCCGTTGATGAGCGCCAGGAGGCCGAGGTCGCCCGTGACCTGGCCGATAATGAGCTGGCAGTGATCGAAGAGGACATTGCTGCGGCAGATGAGCAGTTGGATACGTTGGGTGCCGAGATCAGCGAGCGCGAATCCACCGTCGACGCGCTGGAGAACGACATCGAAGCCCTGGAGGCCTGGCGTGACGAGGTGGAACGCGAAATCGGCGAGGCGAGGGAGCTGCGCGAGCAAACCCTGTCCGAGGTTGAGGAAGCGCGTGCCGAGCGTGAGGCTCTGATGGAGGAGCTCGAGGATGGGCGCGGTGCCCTGGCTCAGCTCGATGATCAGATCGAGCGTCGCCAGCAACAGCTGCAGCGACTGGAAGCACAGCTCTCCGAATGGCGCAGTGAATTGGAGGATCTCCAGCTTCGTACGTCCGATCCGGAGCGTGCCCAGCAACAGGAATCTGAGCAGGCCGAAGAAGAGGAAGAGGACGAGGAAGAGGAAGCCGAGCAGTCTTGAATCAGGCGCTAGGCATCAGAAGGCGGAAAAGCGGCGAGCCAGGCTCGCCGCTTCTCGTTTGGCCGATTGAGAGCGCGTTATACTGGCCGAAGTGATTCCATGTTTCCCACGAGCGGAGAGACATCCATCAGTACAAGGAGCGAGTCGTGATTGAAGGGGTCAAGCATATCGTCGCCGTGGCATCCGGCAAGGGCGGGGTGGGCAAGTCCACCGTCGCCGTCAACCTGGCCTTGGCCATGGCCGCCGAGGGGTACCGTACCGGCATCCTGGATGCCGACATCTACGGGCCCAGTCAGGCCCAGATGCTCGGTGTGGCAGAAGGTGTACGACCGCAACAGGCCGGCGAGAACCGCTTCAGGCCGCTGGAGGCCCACGGGCTTCAGGCCATGTCCATGGCCTTCATGGTGGATACCCGCGAGCCCATGGTATGGCGCGGCCCCATGGTGTCCGGTGCCTTCCAGCAGCTACTGACCCAGACGGCCTGGGACAATCTCGATGTGCTGTTCATCGACATGCCTCCGGGCACCGGTGACATTCAGCTGACGCTGGCCCAGAAGGTGCCCGTCGACGGCGCCGTCATCGTGACCACGCCCCAGGACATTGCCCTGCTCGACGCGCGCAAGGGCATCGAGATGTTCCGCAAGGTCAACGTGCCGGTGCTCGGCATCGTCGAGAACATGAGCCTGCATGTCTGCACCCAGTGCGGCCATTCCGAGCCGATCTTCGGTGAAGGCGGCGGTGAGCGGATCTCGGCGGAGTACGAGACTCGTCTACTGGGGCGGCTGCCCCTGGCCCTTTCGATTCGCGAGCAGGTCGACGGCGGGCGGCCGACGGTGGTGGCAGAGCCGGATGGTGACGTGACTGCCACCTTCCGTGACATGGCCCGCCAGATCGCCGAGCAGATCGAAGGGCAGCAGGCAGACGAAGGGCCAAGCATCTCCTTCAGCGATGATTGATCAGGGCTAGGGCAGCTCCCTGTAGCGAGGGGCGCCGGGGACAGGCCGAAAAGGAGGTCTTTTGCCATGGATGGCAAAAGTAGCGCCCAAGGAGGGGTTTACAGCGCCTCCTTGTAGGCCTGTCCCCGGATCAGCCCCGAGCGGTAGACCTGGACGATCGAGCAGGCAGTGACGCCCGACGCCGGGGCCGCTATCATGGCAGCCCCGATTCGTGATTTGACAGCATCAGGACGACCCAATGAGCATCAAAGCCGACAGTTGGATCCGCCGCATGGCCGAGCGGGATGGCATGATCGAGCCCTTCGAAGCCGACCAGGTTCGCTACGTGAACGACCAGCGGGTGATCTCCTACGGTACGTCCAGCTATGGCTACGATGTGCGTTGTGCCGATGAATTCAAGGTATTCACCAATATCCACTCCGCGATCGTCGATCCCAAGGCCTTCGATGAGAAGAGCTTCGTCGATATCAAGGGTGATGTCTGCGTCATTCCGCCCAACTCCTTCGCCCTGGCCCGCACCGTCGAATACTTCCGTATCCCGCGTAGTGTGCTGACCATCTGCCTGGGCAAGTCCACCTATGCCCGCTGCGGCATCATCGTCAACGTGACGCCGCTCGAGCCGGAGTGGGAAGGGCATGTGACCCTGGAGTTCTCCAACACCACCAACCTGCCGGCCAAGATCTACGCCAACGAGGGCGTGGCCCAGATGCTGTTTCTGGAGTCGGATGAGATCTGCGAGACCTCCTACAAGGATCGGGGTGGCAAGTACATGGGGCAGCGGGGGGTTACCTTGCCGCGCACCTGAGGTGCCAGTCGCGATGGGGACTCGGAGCGCCGAACCGAGCGCTCCAACAGCTGCTTTTTCCACCTACGGTGCCACGCCATCTTGTCGGAGGAATCTTCAGATCACGACTGGAGGCCGAAGGCCTCCCGGCGGTGTTGCCGAGGTTGGCAGTTACCACCAGCGTTGCAGTCTCCGCCAAGGCGCCTGGCGGCGCCAGTCGCGATGCGGAGCAGCGCTCCAACAATGATACGTTCCACTAACGGTGCCACGCCATCTTGTAGGAGAATCTTCAGATCACGACTGGAGGCCGAAGGCCTCCCGGCGGTGTTGCCGGCATTCGCGACGACAACCAACCTTTCAGCCTCCGCCGGGGCGCCTGACGGCGCCTACTCCTCGTCCAGTTCCTCGTCGAGCTCTTCGGCCGCATCGGCATGGGAGAGCCGCAGGCCCTGGGGGGGCAGGCGGGTGCCATCGAGGGTCGCGCCGTCGCTTCCAGTCGCAGGCGACCTTCCAGGAACCACTTCACGGCGATGGGGTAGATCAGGTGCTCGCGGGTATGCACCTTCTGCTGGAGGCTGGCCTCGGTTTCCCCCTCGACGATGTCCACGGCGGCCTGGATCACCACCGGCCCGCTGTCGAGCTCTTCGGTGACGAAATGCACGCTGCAGCCATGCTCTGCAACGCCATCGGCAAGCGCCTTGGCGTGGGTGTTCAGTCCCTGGTAGGCAGGCAGCAGCGAAGGGTGGATATTGAGCATCCGCCCCAGGTAGCGCTGCACGAAGCGCGGAGTCAGGATGCGCATGAAGCCGGCCAGCACGATCAGGTCGGGCTGATGGCGATCGATGACCTTGATCAGGCGCCGTCGTAGGCTTCGCGGCTGTCGTACTCCCGGTGGGGCAGGGCCACTGCATCGATGCCGGCATCCCGCGCCCTAACCAGGCCATGGGCATTTGCCAAATTGGAAACGACCGCCACGATCTCGCCGCCAAGTTCATCATGGCTCTGGGCATCGATCAGCGCCTGCAGGTTACTGCCACTGCCCGAAATCAGCACGACCACCCGCCGAACCTCGCTGGGCTCGGGGGTGAAGTCGTTCAGGGTGTCGCTCTGTGGGGAATCGTGCGTAAAGCCAGGGTCACTCATGCCTTCAGGTTCTCCAGCCGAACCGGATCTTCGTCCTGTTGACGGGCGGTGATCTCGCCGATGCGATAGACCGTCTCGCCCTGTGCCTGGAGGTGGGCGCGCGCCTGGTCGGCCTGGTCGGCGGGAACCACTACGACCATGCCGATGCCGCAGTTCAGCACCCGGTGCATCTCGTGCTCGTCGACGTTGCCCTGCTCCTGCAGCCAGTCGAAGACCTTGGGGCGCGTCCAGCTGGCGACGTCGATACGGGCGCCAAGGGTCTCGGGCAATACCCGCGGGATATTCTCCAGCAGGCCCCCACCGGTGATGTGGGACAGCGCATGGACCGCCACGCCACTCTCCTTGATCAATGACAGCAGCGGCTTGACGTAGATACGGGTTGGGGCGAGCAGAGCATCGCCCAGGGGCCCGCCATCCACCGCGATATCGAGGGAGGCGCCGCTCACCTCGAGAATCTTGCGGATCAGCGAATAGCCGTTGGAGTGGGGGCCCGAGGAGGCGATGCCGAGGAGCACGTCGCCTTCGGCGACCTTGCTGCCGTCCAGGATCTCGGACTTCTCGACCACGCCGACACAGAAACCGGCCAGGTCGTAGTCGCTGCCTTCGTACATGCCGGGCATCTCGGCGGTTTCACCACCCACCAGGGCGCATCCCGACCGCTCACAGCCTTCACCGATACCGGTGACCACGTCCGCGGCGATGTCCACATCCAGCTTGCCCGTGGCATAGTAGTCGAGGAAGAACAGCGGTTCGGCACCGGCCACCACCAGGTCGTTGACGCACATGGCGACGAGATCGATGCCGATGGTGTCATGTTTGCCAAGATCCATGGCGAGACGCAGCTTGGTACCCACGCCGTCGGTACCGGACACCAGTACCGGCTCGCGGTAGCCGGCCGGCAGCTCGCACAGAGCGCCGAAGCCGCCTAGCCCGCCCATCACCTCCGGGCGCATGGTGCGTTTGGCAACGCCCTTGATACGGTCGACCAGGGCGTTTCCGGCGTCGATGTCGACACCGGCATCCTTGTAGCTGAGCGGTGCCTTGGACGGCTGGGCGGAAGTGGAGTCGGTCATGGCCTGTCCTGTATAAAGTCGCGGTTGCGGTTAGTGTAGCGCTGCCGCTCTAACATCGGTATGGCGCGTCGATTGCCCGGAGCGAATCGACGAGCAGTGGGCAAGATCGGGCGGGAATTGTAGCATCACGGCGCACGGCCCGCATTGTCGTGGTCGTCCAACGCAGGGAGTGTGGGATGCGCAGAGAGTGGTGGGTTCTGATTGCTGCAGTCGCGATGCTGTGGCTGCTGTTCCAGCTGGAAGCGATGCTGATGCCGTTCATCGCCGGCATGATCCTGGCGTACCTGGCCGATCCCCTGGCCAATCGGTTCCAGCAATGGGGATTGTCGCGGACGCTGGCGGTCTGTGTCGTCTTCCTGTTGTTGTCGCTGGTCCTGGGCCTGGCGCTGCTGGTGCTGATTCCTCTGGCAGTCCAGCAGGTCAGGCAGTTCGGCCAGCTGGTGCCCGGCATCTTCGAATGGGTGGAAACGGTGCTGGCCCCCCAGATCCGGGGCTGGACCGGGCTGGATGTCGCGGCGGATCTGGAAAACGTCCAGGAGACCCTCGCCGAGCACTGGCAGGACGCCGGCGGTTATCTCGCCCAGTTCCTGGGCCAGATCGGGCGCTCGGGTATGGCCCTCGTCACCTGGGTGACCTATGTGGCCCTGATTCCCGTGGTGACCTTCTACCTGCTGCTGGACTGGGGGCGGTTGCTCGACAACCTGCGCAACCTGGTGCCGCGCCAATGGGAGCCCGAGGCAGTGCGTCTGGTCTCCCGCTGTGACGAGGTGCTGTCGGCCTTCCTGCGAGGCCAGTTGCTGGTCATGCTGACCCTTGGGGCCATCTACGCCATCGGGCTGACCCTGATGGGGGTTCGTTTCGGCCTCTTGATCGGCATGGTGGCGGGTCTGGCCAGTATCGTGCCTTTCCTGGGCTTCATCGTCGGCATCAGTGTGGCGCTGATCGTGGCCTTCTTTCAGTTCGGTAGCTGGCTGGCGCTGGTGGGGGTCGTGGGCGTGTTCACCTTCGGGCAGATTATCGAAAGCACCGTGCTGCAGCCCAAGCTGCTGGGTGACAAGATCGGACTTCATCCGGTTGCCGTGATCTTTGCCGTGTTGGCAGGGGGGACGCTGTTCGGTTTTACCGGCGTTCTGCTGGCGCTGCCGGCAGCGGCGGTGATCATGGTACTCTTGCGTGAACTGAAGGATCGCTACAAGCGCAGCAGCTTGTACGATGCCGGGCTACGCAAGCGACACGACGAGGATTCTTCATGAGCCGAGCACCGGCGCAGCTGCCGCTGGGAGTGAGTCTGCGTGACGATGCCACCTTCGACAGCTTTCTGCCGGGCGCCAACGCCACCCTGCTGGAGACGCTGATCCAGCAGCTTGGCGAAAGCGGCGAGCCCTTCGTTTACCTGTGGGGGGCTGCCGGCACCGGCCGAACCCATCTGCTACAGGCCGCCTGCCATGCGGCATCCAGTCGGGACCTCCGTGCGCTCTATCTCCCGCTCGAGGAGCTGGGGCACTTTCCGCCGCTGATGCTGGAGGAGGTCGAGCGACTCGACCTGGTGGCCATTGACGACGTGGATGCGGTGGTGGGACGAAAGCGCTGGGAAGAGGGGCTATTCCATGCCTTCAATCGGTTACGCGATGCCGGTAAGCACCTGCTCATCGCCTCTGCCGTCTCGCCGCGCCAACTGCCGGTAAAACTGCCGGACCTGGCGTCACGCCTGACCTGGGGCGTGACTTTCCATCTCCAGGGGCTCGACGATGCCGAACGCTTGCAGGCGCTACAGCTGCGCGCCCGGGTTCGCGGCATGCAGCTGCCGGATGAAGTGGCGCGCTATATCCTGCACCGCGGGCCGCGCGGCTTGGGCGAGCTATGCGAATCGCTGGCGGTGCTCGATCGAGCCTCGCTCACCGCCCAGCGCAAGCTGACGATACCGTTCGTCAAGCAGGCGCTGGACTGGTAGGCCGGGCCAGGTTTCCCGGCCCAGGTTTCTTGACTCGGATTTCTCGACTCAAGGTCATCGGCTCAGGTTGACTTCCAACCGCTGCCCATTGCGTAGCGATACCTGCCGGATGATGGCCTGTCGCTGGCCGTTGCCGGGATTCACCACGCTCCCCATCACATAAAACTCGCCGGCGGGAAGCCCCTGCAGGCTGAATTGTCCGTTGTTGTCGGTGCGGGTCGTATGAGTGAACGCCTGGGCGCGGGGGTCGGCAGGTTCTACCGCGCGGCCCGCCAGCGCATGTTCGGCAGCCTCGGCGGAATAGGTGGTTACCGGTGCAACCGCCACGGTCTCACCGGCACCCGGCATGCCGTTCAAGGCCAGGCGGCCACTGATCGCCGCGGAGCCCGATCGTTCCAGGTTGGCATACTCCCGTTCGGGAAAGGCGACCTGGCGGGCGACCCTGCCCGGCGTGACCCGGTCCGGATCAGCTCGTTCGACTGCCGGTGGGCGCTCGTCGCCGATGTCGATGACTTCGATCCGCTCGGGCGGTGGCCCGGGTTCCATCATCTGGCAGCCGGCAAGTGCGAGGCCGAGCAGCGCTACTGGAATCCACGCTTTCATCTGTACTTCCTCGTGATTCGCCCGTGCCCTACGAGAATAAACGATGTCACCGGTCAGGTGACAGCTTCATATCCTCATGACAGTATCCCCATAACGGAAAAGGCCCGCCGATCGATGATCGGCGGGCCTTGTCGTCATGCCGGCCTCAGGGGCCGGCCACCGGCTTTACTTGCTAGCCTTGGTGGCAGTTTCCTGGGCCTGCTTGACGTTGGTCTCGGCCAGCTTCTGACTCTTCTGCACGAAGTCCTGCTGCAGGGAGGCGACCTTCTCGGCGTCACCCTTCAGGCGCTCGGTCAGCTCCTTGGCGACCTGCTGCTGGCCTTCCATGTACGCACGGAGGCCTTCGGCGTCCTTGACGTTCATCAGGCTGCGCACCTGGGCCAGGCCGGTATCGGTATAGGCTTGGTGGCGTCCAGTTGGGCGTTGACCAGCTTTTCGGTGTAGTCGACGCTCAGCGCCGCAAAAGCGCGGGCCGGGGCAAAGAACATTGACTCGAACTGCTTGGTGTCAAACTGCTTGGTATCGAAGTTGAATGCATTCGTCATGATAGGAACCTCCAGGTTCTTGATAAGACATCGAACGGGAGATCCCGCTCTGTTGCAATGCACAATAGCAGAGCGATTTGTGCAGTGCAACATCGATTTTGCATTTTAGCGTAACGGCACAAAATTGCCGCTGGCCCCGTTCCGCTGGGAGGGCGGGGCGTCGGCGGGGCACTCGACCCGGTTGCGGCCGCTGCGCTTGGCATGTAGCAGCAGGGTGTCGGCCCGATGAATCAGGTCATCCATCGACTGGTCGTCATGCAATCGGGAGGCAATGCCAATACTGACAGAGAGCCGGCCGGCCTCCTGGAGGGTTTTGCTAAGCCGCTCGGCGATGGCTCTTGCCCCCATGATGTCCGTCTCGGGCAGTACGATAATGAACTCATCCCCACCGTACCGACCCACCAGATCGCAATCGCGAACCATCGCGAACCATCGCCAACGTCGCCTGGGCCACGGTTCTCAGCGCGTGGTCCCCGGCCAGGTGGCCTTGCTCATCGTTGATGAGCTTGAAATTGTCGATGTCGAGCATCATCAGGCATAGCGTCAGCTCGTAGCGGGAGGCGCGCCTGAATTCGTTATCGGCCAGTTCGAGAAGGTGTCGGCGGTTATAAGTCTCCGTGAGACAGTCATGGGTGGCCAGGTAGGTCAAGTGCAGGTTGGCAGCCATCAACTCATTCGTGCGCGCCATGACCCGGCGCTCCAGCTCCCGTTCCAGCTCCTGAAGACCCGGCAGCGCAGGGACCCAGAGGGAGTCGTGGACGATGCCGAGCAGGTGCGTCAATTCGCCCAGCGGGTTGGCGATCGGCACCAGCAGGACCTGTCGGCGGCCCTCGCACTGTTGGCCCTCCCTGTCGAGGAAGCAGCCGGTGGCCTCGTAGCGAACCGGCATGCCCTCCTCCATGCAGCGGACGCAGTGGGTTATCACATCATCGCTAAACGGAGAGGGGAACAGGTGGGCCAAGTGATTGCCCACCCAGGTCGGTTCGCTCCCCAGTCGGGCTTGCTGTGCAGGGTTGATGTCCTCGATGATGAAGTTCTCGCAACCTTCTATTCGCACCAGGAACATCTGTTCAGGAAAAAAATCCCACAGGCTCATCAATACTGCGCCGGCATTGCTGCCGAGTCGGTTAAGACAATCCTGTGTAAGCCAGTTTGACGATAGCATTGTCGTGCCCCCCTGCATGACGGTGACTCCGTTCGTGGCCGTGCTGACTGCCACAAGCCTGTCCTGGCTGATATCGCAGCGCAACATTAATTCTAGTTTGGCGTGTCATCCCCCGCTGTATGGTTTACATCATCCCGCCAGCTAGTTTCTCTACCCACTCGTTACATCGAGGCATGAGGGTTTTCACCTTTCACTACGTCAGCCAACTTCTATACTTTGGTCTAGATTCTAAGAATCCCTAAGGATAGGGGGCTGCCATGACGAGTCAAGGCAAGATAAATCCCCATGATCCGGATGCACTGAGCTGCCTCTCGTGCCGTCTCGGTTCCCTCTGCCTCATGGCGGGCCTTCCCCAGGAGGAGAGGGCATTGTTCAGCCGCATCGTTCGACCGGCCGAGACGCTTGAAAAACGCCAGGTCCTGGTGCGCCAGGGTGCTGCATTCGACAGCCTGTTTACCGTCCGTACGGGTAGCCTCAAGCAGGTCGTCGTGACCGACAGCGATGAATATCTCGTCACGGCGCTGTATCTGCCGGGCGATCTGGTTGGGTTGGACGCCATCGGCGAGGGTGCGTACACGGGGTCGCTTGTCGCCCTGGAAACCTCCGGCGTATGCGAGATCCCGTTCGAACAGCTCGACCAGCTTTGTACCCGCTCCGATGGGATACGTCGGCTTTTACCTCGTTACCTGAGCCAGGCAATGCACGATGAGCGACTGGGACTAAACCTGCTCCTGCGTCGAACGGCCGAAGTTCGGCTGGCCTGCTTTTTCGAGGCCGTTTCCGAGCGTTTCCGGCTTCGAGGCTATTCGCCACACCACTTCCGCCTGGCCCTGTCGCGAAGCGATATCGCGAGCCACCTGGGACTGACCCCGGAAACCGTGGGGCGAGTGCTGGTGAGCTACCAGCGGCAGAATCTGTTGGAGGTGAGCGGCCATGAATACCGGATTTTCGATCTCGAGCGGCTGAAGAGCCTGGCGACTGCCAGCGGTCGGCGTCACCCCCAGCGTGAGGCTTAGTGGGGCGCCGAGCGCAGCGGGTTCGGCACCCGCTGCGCCCCGGGCTTCCGTTGCTGCTATATCGCACTGGCTGCCTTGATGTGCTGTGGCATGCGGCTGGTCCAGATCGGGCGGCCCGGCTCCCGGCACTCTTGAATGATGCGGTATTCGTTGTTCTTCTGGGTCACGAAAGCCAGCAAGGGTCGATGCAGCTCCGGCGTCGCATTGGTTTCCAGCAGCCAGGCAAAGAGCCTGCATGTGACCTCGGCGGCATCCTCGGCCCCCATCAGGGCATCCCGGCTCATGGCATCATCCACCACAAAGAAGTGCCGGCTCGAACGCGGCAGGAAAGGCGATTCCCGGGGCGGGTTCAGGGAGACGCAGGCTTCGAGTTCCAGTTGTGTGGCGACGTTGCGCAACGTCTGAATGCGCTGTTCGCACTCCATGCCAAGGGCTGCCATCAGGCGACTGATATGGGGCGCGATCGGCAGGAAGCTGAGTGCCAGTCGCCGGTAACGGTTCAGCTCCCCTGTTTCATGGGTGTGGGCAATGCTGAGCTGTTCATGCGGTAGTAGCGTGAGTGCCGTCAAGTTGTCCATGTTTACCATTCCATTAGCGTTATCAATGAACCTGAGCTGAGTGGGCTACAGTGAGGCAATCCTAGTTTGACTGAGCCTTTGCATTCCACGATAGGTATCAAGGAATGGATCGAATGGAGAAACTTGAATAAAGAAACTGAGGTGACTCACTCATCGATACTAGTTATGTAATAGTTTGGTGCTTAGATATTCAAATATTGTTTATTTCTTGTAAAGCGTAGCCGGTGGGCCGCTTCAGGTTTGCGTCGTGACCGGCGCTACTGCACGGGTGAGGTGCCTGCTGCCCTTGCAACTGGTGTCAGCGGCAACCATGGTAAAAGCTTGGGCCATGAGTCTTGGTCAAGCGTGTTGGTGGCAGTGCAGTACCGACAGGGAGGAGGAGAGATGAGCGACCATCGTATCGAACGAGACAGCATGGGCGAGCTGAAGGTGCCGCACGACGCCCTGTACGGCGCCCAGACTCAGCGGGCAGTCAATAATTTCCCGGTATCCGGTCAAGCGATGCCGCCCGCCTTCATCCATGCCATAGCGCGCATCAAGCTGGCGGCGGCCCGGGTCAACCGTGACCTGAAGTTGCTGGATGGCGAGCGTGCCGAGGCCATCGCCGATGCCGCCCAGGCAATCATCGAGGCAGGCACGACACCCAGTTCCCGGTGGACGTCTTCCAGACCGGTTCCGGCACCTCGAGCAACATGAACGTCAATGAAGTCATCTCACGCCTGGCGAGCCACGATGACCTGCAAGTTGGCCCCAATGACCATGTCAACATGGGGCAGTCGAGTAATGACGTCATCCCCACGGCGATCCACCTTTCGGCGGCACTGGAAGTCACCACGCGGCTGCGACCCGCCCTGGTCCATCTGCGGGCGACCATCGACGAGCGAGCATTGGAACTCGACGGGGTGGTCAAGACCGGGCGTACTCACCTGATGGATGCCATGCCGCTGCGTTTGAGTCAGGAGCTGGGGGGGTGGTCGAGCCAACTGGGCCAGGCTATCGAGCGCCTCGACAGTGCCATGCTTCGTCTCTGTAGGCTGGCCCAGGGCGGCACTGCGGTAGGCACGGGCATCAATGCCCATCCTGAATTTGCCGAGAGAATGGCGCGTGAGTTGAGCGAGCAGACGGGGCTTTCGCTACGGCCAAATGACAGTTTCTTCGCCAGCCTGGCTTCCCAGGATGGTGCCGTGGAGCTCTCCGGGCAGCTCAAGGGCCTGGCCTGCGTGGTGATGAAGATCGCCAACGATCTGCGCTGGATGAACTCCGGGCCGCTGGCCGGCCTGGGGGAGATCGAGCTGGAAGCGCTGCAGCCCGGCAGTTCCATCATGCCGGGCAAGGTCAACCCCGTGATCCCGGAATCGGCGGCCCAGGCTGCCGCCCAGGTGATCGGCCTGGATGCCGCCGTGACGGTGGCTGGCCAGAGTGGCAACTTCCAGCTCAATGTCATGCTGCCCCTGGTCGCCCACAATCTGCTGACGTCGATCACCTTGATGAGCAACAGCGCACGCTTGCTGGCCGACCGCGCCATCGCCACCTTCAAGGTGCGGGAGGCGAACATGGCCGAACCGCTGGCGCGTAATCCGATCCTGGTTACCGCGCTCAATGGCGTCATCGGCTACGATGCCGCAGCAGCCGTTGCCAAGGAGGCTTACAAGGCCGGCCGGCCCATCATCGATGTGGCGGAGGATCAGACAGATCTGAGCCGCGACGAGTTGGAGCGGCTGCTCGATCCCGCCAGCCTGACCCGTGGGGGGATCCCCGAATAGGCATGGCTGTCGCTGGCCGGGCGGCCAACGTTGTTCAGGCGGCGAGCACCTGGCAGTGGGCCTCGACATGCTGGACCAGGGCATCGAGCTGGCGCGGTGTCAGGCGCAATCCAAGCTTGGTGCGCCGCCACAGGATGTCTTCGGTGCTCGTAGCCCATTCATGATCGATCAGGTAGTCGACTTCAGCGGCGGTCAGCCCGGCGCCGAAGGCTTCGCCAAGGTCGGCTTCCTCGGTGGCGCCGCTCAGGAAGCGCAGGCAGAGCGTCCCGTAGCTGCGGGCGAAGCGCCTGGCGCGGTCGTCTCCCAACCAGGGGTAGGTCTCGAGCAACTGATGGCTGAAGTTCACCTGGTTCGCGATGTCACCGCCCGGCAGCGCCACGGTGGCGGTCCAGGGGCGTCCCATGTGAGGGAAGCGTGGGGCGAGCATCTCGAGAGCCGACTCCGCCAGCTTGCGATAGGTGGTGATCTTGCCGCCGAATACCGATAGCAGCGGGGCGCCTTGTTCGTCGAAGGCCAGCGTATAGTCGCGGGTCATTGCTGAAGGGTCGTCGGATTCGTCGTCGCAAAGGGGGCGCACGCCGGAAAAGCTGCTGATCACGTCGCTGCGGGTCAGCTGGCGTCGAAAATTCTCGTTGACCACCTCGAGCAGGTAATCCACCTCCTCCTCGGCGATGGCCACACGGGCGGGGTCACCCTCATAGCGCCTATCCGTGGTACCCACCAGGCTGAAGTCATCTTCGTATGGCAGTACGAAGACGATGCGCCTATCGCTGTTCTGGAGGATGTAGGCGCGGTCGTCAGCGTTGAGCCTGGGCACGATCAGGTGGCTGCCCTGGATCATGCGGATGGCATAGCGCGACCTGCGACGGGTCTGTTCGCGGATCACGCTTTCCACCCAGGGGCCCGCCGCATTGACCAGGGTGCGAGCATAGCGGCGCAAGCGCTTGCCGGTCCGCTGGTCCTGGAGTTCGATGCACCAGTGGCCCTGCTCCTCATAGGCCGCAGTACAGCGCGTGCGAACGAGAATCTCGGCGCCGCCCTCGCGGGCCTGGATGGCATTGAGGACCACCAGTCGGGCATCATCCACCCAGCAGTCCGAATATTCGAAACCGCGCATTATCTCGGGCTTCAGCGGCGAATCCGAGCCGAAGCGAACGCCACGAGATCCGGGCAGCTGCTTGCGCTTGCCCAGGTGGTCGTACAGGAACAGGCCGGCACGGATCATCCAGGCCGGACGCAGGTGCGAGCGGTGGGGGAGGATGAAGCGCAAGGGCCAGATGATGTGAGGTGCCTTGTTGAGCAGCGTTTCCCGCTCCCGCAGGGCCTCTCCGACCAGGCGGAATTCATGGTGTTCCAGGTAGCGAAGTCCGCCATGGATCAGCTTGCTGCTTGCCGACGACGTGGCCCCGGCCAGGTCTCCCTGCTCACAGAGCCCGACGGTAAGGCCGCGGCCGGCGGCATCATTGGCGATACCCGTGCCATTGATGCCGCCACCGATGATGTACATGTCGAGGAGGTCGCGCGAGGGTTCCGCCATGGATGCAGGCTCCGTTCAGCTGGCGTCACATCGCCAGACATCATGTCGTGTTTGAAAACGAACATAGATGAATCGAAACCGAACATCAAGAGGAAAAGGGTAGCAGGCCAGTGCAAGGAGAGATGCACCGGAGGAAAGCAGTGGGGCGGTGGAGCGGACGAGCGATAACCGCTCAATCAGGCCAGATGCAGGGCAACGTCGTGGGCCTTCATCAGGTGCACGATCGCTTCGGGAGGCTGGCGATCGGTGAACAGGGCATCGAGCTGGGCGATATTGCCCTGGCGGACTACCGGATTGCGGTGGAACTTGGAATGGTCGGCGGTGAGATAGACCTGGCGCGAGTTGCGGATGATGGCCTGCGCCACACGGGCCTCCTGGTAGTCGAACTCGAGGAGGGAGCCGTCCTCATCGATACCGCTGATACCGATGATGCCGTAATCGACCTTGAACTGGTTGATGAAGTCGATGGTGGCTTCGCCGATGATGCCGCCGTCACGGGAGCGTACCTGCCACCGGCGATGATGACGTTGAAGTCCTCCTTGTGCTGGAGAATGGCAGCGACATTGAGGTTGTTGGTGATGACCTCCAGCCCCTGATGATCGAGCAGGGCTTCCGCCACCACTTCGTTGCTGGTGCCGATATTGATGAAGAGTGAAGCGTGGTCGGGAATGTGGCTGGCCACCAGGCTGGCAATGCGCCGCTTGGCCTCGAGGTTGAGGTTCTTGCGAGTGCTGTAGGCGGTATTGACGGTGCTCGATTCCAGGCCGGCTCCACCGTGAACACGGCGTATCATTCCTTCCTCGGCCAGGGCATTGAGATCGCGTCGCACCGTCTGCGGGGTGACGGCGAAATGTTCGGTAAGCTGTTCGATACTGGCATACCCCTGGCGGCGGACCAGATCGACGATGGCATCCTGGCGTTGCTGTTGATTCATGTCGGCTCCCTAGCGATCCCAAGATTGTAAGCTATTCGGCGGGTTAGCGGCAGAGGCGGCGGGGCTGCGTCGAAAGTCGTAGAGCATTGCGAACACACTGCAGTACCCTTGGTGATCATAAACGAACATACAATGACAGGACATATCATGGCCGACTACCTGCTTGCCATCGACCAGGGGACCACCAGCTCCCGCGCCATCCTCTTCGACCGCAGTGGCAACGTGGCCCACGTCGCTCAGCAAGAGTTTCCCCAGCAGTTTCCCCACGACGGCTGGATCGAGCATGACCCCGAGGCGATCTGGGGCACGGTGCTGGCGACGTGCAGAGAGGTGGTCGAGAAGAGCGGTGGGTCACTTTCCCGCATTGCCGGTATCGGCATCACCAACCAGCGCGAAACCACCCTGCTGTGGGATCGACAAACCGGTGAGGCGCTCTACAATGCCGTCGTCTGGCAGGACCGGCGTACGGCTGACGCGTGCCAGGCTCTGCGGGACAAGGGGTATGCTGACCTGGTCCAGGCACGTACCGGACTGCTGATCGATCCCTACTTCTCGGCAACCAAGCTGGCTTGGCTGCTGGACAACGTCGAGGGCGCCCGCGATCGCGCGGAGCGGGGAGAGCTGGCCTTCGGCACCGTCGACACTTTTCTGCTCTGGCGGCTCACCGGTGGGCAGGTGCATGCCACCGACGCTACCAATGCGTCCCGCACCATGCTGTTCAATATCCATACCCAGCAGTGGGATGACGAGCTCCTCGCGCTGTTCGATATCCCGCGAGCGCTGTTGCCCGAGGTTCGCGACAGCAGCGATGACTTCGGCCAGACCGAGGCGAGCCTGCTGGGTGAGGCATTGCCGATCGGTGGGGTCATCGGCGATCAGCAGGCGGCCCTGGTCGGACAGGCCTGCTTCGAGCCGGGCATGGGTAAGAGCACCTACGGGACCGGCTGCTTCATGATCGTCAATACCGGGGACAAGGCCGCCGTCTCCCGCAATCGACTCCTGACCACCGTGGCGTATCGTCTCGGCGGCAAGCCGACCTATGCCATGGAAGGCAGCATCTTCGTCGCCGGGGCTGCCGTCCAGTGGCTGCGCGACGGTCTCAAGCTGTTCGACAATGCCGCCGAGACCGAGGCGCTGGCCCGCGAGACCAGGGATGGTCACAGCGTCTACCTGGTGCCGGCCTTTACCGGCCTGGGCGCGCCGCACTGGGACCCCAAGGCGCGCGGTGCGATCTTCGGCCTGACCCGGGATACCGGCATTGGCGAGATCGTCGCCGCCGGGCTGCAGGCGGTCTGCTACCAGACCCGCGACCTCCAGGCCTGCATGCGCGACGACATGGAGGCAAGCCCAGGCAAGCTGCGTGTGGATGGCGGCATGGTC
>NZ_AZQX01000126.1:0-9203 GCF_000568385.1 Halomonas sp. BC04 | reverse complement strand
GCGTGCCCAGAGCCGGGAGCTTGGCGGCACCACGGCCTTCTCGGCAACCGAGGTCGGCTCGGGGCAGGAGTTCCTGCTGCGGGCGGGCATGAGCGCCGAATCCATCCAGGCCTCCATGCGCGACGTACTCGACCTGGCCCTGGCCAACAACACCGAACTCGGCCGAGCGGCGGATATCGCCAGCAACATCGGCGGCGCGTTCAAGATCGACTTCGAGCAGGAAGGCGCCATGGCCCGCGTCGCCGACATTCTCTCGGGTACCGCCAGCCGTGCGAACGTCAACCTTGAGATGCTCGGCGATACCATGAAGTACCTGGGCGGCGCCGAGGATCTCGAACTGACCATGGAACAGGCGGCCGCCATGGCCGGCATGCTGGGCAACATCGGCATCCAGGGCAGCCAGGCCGGTACCACCATGCGCGCCATGATGAACCGCCTGACCAATCCCGCCAAGAAAGGCGCCGCCGCCATCGCGGACATCGGCCTGCAGGTCGCCGATGCCAACGGCAACATGCGCGCCATGCCGGATATCCTGCGCGATATCAGCGCCGCCACCCAGGACCTGGGCAACGTCGAACGCAAGGCGATCCTGCAGAACATATTCGGCGCCGAGGCGGGCAGCGGCATGGCGGAGCTGGTCAACAGCATGGCCGACGGACAGCTCGACGAGATCATCCAGGCGCTGGGCGAAAACTACGGCGAGAACGCCCGCATGGCCGCCACGATGGCCGACAACATCGGCGGCGACCTGAAGAACCTGCGAAGCGCCTGGGAGGAAGTCGGTATCAGCATCGCCGACACCAACAACGGCCCCCTGCGCGACCTGGTCCAAACGGTCACGGCCATCACCCGCCGCGTCGGCGACTGGATCAAGGCCAACCCCGAGCTCACCGGCACCATCGCCAAGGTCGCCGGCGCGCTCATCCTGATCACCACCGCCGGCGGCGCGCTGACCATGATGCTGGCCTCCATCCTGGGGCCGATCGCCATGGTGCGCTACGCCCTCACCCTGCTCTCGCTCAACCCGGTGTCGCTCACCATCATGCCATCGTGGCGGCCTGCGCCGCCCTGGCCGCAGCGGCGTACGCCATCTACAACAACTGGGACTCGATCAGCGCCTGGTTCGGAGAACGCTGGAAAGCGGTCAAGGAAGTGTTCTCCGGCGGTCTCGGCAGTATCTCCCAGCTGCTGCTCGACTGGTCGCCCCTCGGCCTGCTCTGGCGGGGCATCCGCACCGCCATCGAGATGCTCGGCGCCGAGGTGCCGGCAAGCTTCTCCTCCCTGGGCACCTTCATCATCGAAGGCCTGATCGGCGGTGTCACCGGCGCCTGGGCCGCCTGCGCGATGCCATCACCGGCATGGGCAGCAACGTCATCGGCTGGTTCAAGGAAACGCTCGGCATCAACTCCCCCTCGCGGATATTCGCCGGTTCGGTGGCGATCTGCTCGATGGCCTGATGAACGGCATCAATGAGAAGTGGAGCCTGCTGCGCGAGCGCATTGGCGACACCGCCAGCGCCGTACGCAACTGGTTTGCCGATCGGCTGGGTATCCGCTCGCCCTCGCGCGTCTTCGCCAAACTGGGTGGCCATACCATGGAGGGCTACCAGCAAGGCCTCGAGCGCAACGAGCAAGGCCCCCTGGCTGAAATCGACGCCTTCAGCCGCCGCATTCGCCAGGCAGGCGCCGGCCTCATGCTCGGTACCGCGGCATTCGGCGCGGCTGCCGGTGAAGGCCACGCCAGTAGCGGCATCGCTTTCGACACCCGGCCACCCCTATCGGCAGCCGCCACCAGCGGCGGGCTGGAGATCCACGGCGGCATCAACATCACCGTTACCGCGGCGCCGGGCATGGACGAACAGGCTCTGAGCCGTCTCGTCGCCACCGAAGTGCAGCGGGCTCTGCAGGAGGCCGAGCAGAACATGCGTGCCCGCCAGCGATCTGCCTTCTATGACACCGATTGATTATTCCGCAGACGAGGCCGTAGCAGTCTCGTCATTACGAATTCG
Source organism: Halomonas sp. BC04 (assembly GCF_000568385.1). NCBI lineage: Bacteria > Pseudomonadati > Pseudomonadota > Gammaproteobacteria > Oceanospirillales > Halomonadaceae > Halomonas > Halomonas sp. BC04. The sequence continues at coordinate 7,195 of NZ_AZQX01000126.1, read as the reverse complement.
CTTCCTCAAGGCGCGTAGAAGAAACAACACCGTACCAAGCATGGCAGAGAAGAACATGACCGTGAGAACAAAGCCAGTCACTACAGTCGCTGGATTGGTGATGTCCAGCCCACCAACCATCAATCCAAGCACAGCCATTCCGATGCTACACACCAAGGCGCTAATTGAGTCGTCGTCGACTCTAGCTCGCATCGTGAATCCCAGCACGAGCCCCAGAAGAATGTACAGAGGCTCGTGGCGACCGCTTTGCACCATACGCACAGCATAAAGCCAGTCATTCATCATTGAGCTGATGAAGATGACCAAAGCCATGAAGGCGCAGGCCACCAGATAGAACTTCAAGTAATTGACCATTAGGCAGGCTCACACATGATGATGGTATTCGGATTATTCGTCTTCAGCTTATCTACCACAGCCTACCAGGAGCTGCAGCGACAATCTGACTGGCGCTACCCGCCCCAGAGCCGCGTCGGCGCGCGGCCGTCGCGCCAATTCCTCGGCCCAGGGGACGATACCATCACGCTCACCGGCACGCTGCTGCCCGAGTTCACCGGTGGCCAGCGTCACCTGGACGAACTGCGCCGCATGGCAGGCGAAGGCAAGGCATGGCCACTGATCGAAGGTACCGGCAGGAACTACGGCCTTTTCGTTATCGAGAACCTGAGCGAACGCAAAAGCCGCTTCTTCCGCGACGGCGCCGCCAGTCAGATCGACTTCGACCTCACCCTTCAGCGTATCGACGACGACGATCACCAGCGCCTGGCGGTGCTGGATGCCGCCACCCTGCGCCTGGTGCGGGGACTGTTCGCATGAGCCGCCGGCCGGACTACCGCATCCACCTGCAGGGTCAAACCCTGAGCCCCGAGCTGCGCGCCCGCTTGATCAGTCTGCGCCTGACCGATCGTCGTGGCATGGAGGCCGACCAACTCGACATCGTCCTGAGCGACCACGATGGACGTCTGGCGTTGCCCTCGCGTGGAGCGGAGCTGCAGCTGGCCATCGGCTGGCACGGCGAAGGCCTGGTTGAGCGCGGCACCTACATCGTCGATGAAGTGGAGCACAGCGGCAGCCCCGACCAACTCAGCATTCGTTCCCGCAGCGCCGACATGCGCGGCCAACTCCCCGGCAAGCATACCCAGAGCTGGGACAATCTCACCGTCGCCGAGATCATCGCCACCATCGCCCGGCGCCACGACCTCGAGCCGGTCATCGGCGCCACCCTGGGCGGCATCCGCGTCGGCCACATCGACCAAACCGAGGAGTCGGATCTCCACTTCCTGACCCGCCTGGGAGAACGCTACGACGCCATTGCCGCCGTGAAAGCCGGCCGCATGCTGTTCACTGCCGCCGGCCGGGCGACAACCGCCAGCGGCCTCGAGATACCGATACGCACCCTCACTCGTCGTGACGGCGACCGCCACCGCTACATCACCAGCGATCGCGACAGCTATACCGGTGTGAAGGCCTACTGGAACGACACCAGCGGCGCCCGACGCGAGAGCGTGCTCGCCGGCGACGGCGACAACGTCAAGCAACTGCGCCCCACCTACGCCAGCGAGGAAGATGCCCTGGCGGCGGCCCAGGCCGAATGGCAACGCATTCAGCGCGGCCTAGCCGAATTCAGCCTCGAGCTCGCCGAAGGCGATCCTCTGCTGATGCCGGAAACACCGGTGCGCCTGCGCGGTTGGAAGAAAGAAGTCGACGCCACGCCCTGGATCATCACTGAAGTGACCCACGAAATGAGCGGCTCAGGCTTCACCAGCAGCGTGCAAATGGAAAATATGAAGCATCCATTAAAATAAAAAATTCATTACTCCACACCACTTGCAAGATCAACCAAGTTAATATATTTTCGCAAATCAATCTCATCATTGCTCAGAGCCACCGCAATTTCAACCACATACTGCTTATTTGACTCAAACCTACTTCTTATATTACCCGAATCTGAAAAGCAAAGATCACAAAACTCTTGCGCGATATCATGCACATTTTCCAAGCGCGTACCAAAATAAAGATTATAACCTGGATATTTTTCCTCAACGCCTTTCTTAAGGCCCTCCCCCTCCCTCTTCGCTATAAGGCCATACAAATCAGGATCTGCATCTTTTAAGAAAACCAAATAGCACAACCAATAAAAACTAATTTTTGACTGATTTAAATTAAGCATTACTGAATTTATTTTCAGAAATATTTTTTGTGCATCCCTAAGTGAAACTGAAAATGTTTTACACAGCGCCAAAACTATCAACTGAGTCTCATTAAGCTCATGCCTGTCTGAAAAAACCGTCGAGGCATCTCCGGAAATTACCCTCTGGCCAGTCAAAGAACTAATCGCACCATGTTGACGCTTTGGTTCTTTGACAGAAAAGCCAAGCTTGTAAAAGCGATCCACCTCGGGAAATATAAAAGAACTTTTTATCCAAGCATCTATTGCACTATTATCAAAGCCGTATGTAATATCAAAAAATCGCTTTAAGTACCGATATGAATCAAAACCCTCTCCGTATACAGCTCTTATGGAGTGTTCAAGTTGTCGCGTATCCGTCGCCACAATAAAACGGCATCCTGGGACCTCAAAAAAATGCTTTATTCGCTCCAGCAACTCTAAAGCATAAGGAGGCCTGCACCTATCGAGCTCATCAATAAAAATATAAACTGGTCCTGCCTCATCACCTCCAGCCAAATTCTCTGAGACTTTACTTACCAATTCTGAAAAAATATGATTGAACTGCTCAACAGCAGCCTCTTGCTCTTCGTTCCTATTAATATATATTGTTGCTAAATCCTCTGCGGCCTTGTCATACTCGTCATACATCCTCTCCATTGCCTTATCCACATCAAACCCAGAAAACTTCCCCACAACCCCCTTCAATACCTCTTTAGCAAGCATCGGGAAAGAAGCCACCACTGCTTTTGATGCTTTCTTCCTGAATTCCTCGATCTCAGAACACGCCGCCATTCCAACCTGGCTTTCCAATTGCTGTATTATATTGGCAACAAGAGAGACGAATGGATCCCCCGTATAATCATTCTTCCAAGCATTAATCAACACAACGCCGCGATTTTCCCGCAACTCTTGACACCAATTATGCAGGAAAAATGTTTTTCCGGTCCCCCAAGGGGAATCAATATTTACCACCTTTATTGATTCATTAGTTTCAACTACACGCTGGATAAAGCTCGCGACTTTATCCCGACCTAACAAGTCATTCTCCCAAGCAGCCTCCATCTCGCCCCCTTACATATACTTATACTTTATTAAAATCTCTCTAGATATAATTATAGCGCCTTCTTCTATTAATAGGAAATAATGTAGCCGATTGAACAGGAAAAACACCCTCGCCATCCCTAGCGAAGGTGTTCGAATGACACTCCTCTTCCTCCCTGGCGACCGTCCCTGCCGCGTGGCGAAGCGTCGGTTTCAACCTACCAACCACTCGAAAACGTCGATATGGTCAATCGCCTTTCATCTTGTAGGAAATTTGCCATTCACACCGCATACCGCCGTGCCTGGCTCACCACCACGCCGCGCAGATCCGATGCTCTAGCGATGACAGAATGCCGCGGCCCTGCCGTTGGCAACAGGCGGAAGGCGCCGCCGATCCGGTGCGTGTGGAAGAGCCGTTGCTCACCATCGAGCTCAGCCACCACCAGGTCGGCATGTGCGACCCTCTTCGCTTCATCTACCACTAGCAGGTCGCCCTCCATGATCGGGCCGTTCACGCCGGCCTCATCGCTCACTTCCACCAGGTAACAACTGGGCGGAAACTGCTTCAGGTTGTACCCCTCCATTGCTGGATGAATGCCCACGCATAGCGGGCCCAGATAGTTCACACGCATTCCCCTGCCTCGTGTCGACTCGATTTCTGGTTGTGCGGCCCGGGCTACATTAGCGTTTGCCTGTGGCCGGCTCTGCCGATAATACTGTATAAAACACCAGCTTTCGACAGGAGCCCACCCATGACACACGACACGATCCTTGCTGCACACCCAGCCCCGCCAGCTCTAGGGCTGCCCTACCCGCTCGCCCTGGGCCGAGCCGGTATATCTGGGTTCCCCTCGCCTGCCCAAGACTACGAAGACCGCACTCTCGACCTGAACGAGCGGCTGGTGAAGAAGCCTTCATCCACTTTTTTCATGAGCATCACCGGCGACAGCATGGTCGCGCTGGGCATAAACGAGGGGGACCTGCTCCTTGTCGATCGCTCCGTGGATCCCCGCCCCGGGCATATCATCGTCGCCATGGTCGACGGCGAAATTACCGTCAAGCGCCTGGAGTTGCGCGGCGAACGGCATTTCCTCTGCTCCGGCAACCCGCGCTACGCGCCTATGCCGCTGGCGGCCCTGGAATGTCAGGTATGGGGCGTGGTGCGCTCGGTGATCCACGAGTACAACGTATGATTGGCCTGGTGGACTGCAATAGCTTCTACGTCAGTTGCGAGCGCGTGTTCCAGCCGCGGCTGAATGGCCTGGCCGTAGGCGTGCTTTCCAACAACGACGGCTGTGTCATCGCCCTATCGACCGAGCTCAAGGCCCTGGGCATCAAGATGGGCACGCCAGCGTTCGAGATCCAACACCTGGTGCGCCAGGGCCGCCTCCAACTGCTCTCATCCAACTACGAGCTCTATGGCGACATGAGTCAGCGAGTGCAGGAGGTGCTTGAGGAATTCTCCGCCGGCGTCGAGCCCTACTCCATCGACGAGATGTTCGTGCGCTTCGACGGCTTCGAGCCAGGCATGCTGCTCGATCACGCGCGACAGCTGCATCACAAGGTACGGCAGTACACCGGTATCCCGGTCTGCGTCGCGTCGCCCCCACGCGCACCCTGGCCAAGTTCGCCAACAGGGCAGCAAAGAAGATCCCCGCCTATGGCGGTGTGTGCGTACTAAGAGCCGACACTGCGGAAACCCGCGCCCTGCTCCAGCGCTTCGAGCTGGGTGATCTCTGGGGCGTCGGCCGGCGGCTGGCCGAGCGCCTCGCCCTGCTGGGTATACGCACCGGCTGGGACCTTGCTCAGGCCGACCCCAAGCGGATCCGCCGGCAGTTCAGCGTTACCCTCGAACGCACCGCCCTGGAACTACGCGGCATACCCTGCATCGAGATGAACGACTTCCACGAAGCTCGCCAGCGCATCATGACAAGCCGATCGTTCGGCAAGCTCACCGGCGACCTGGGCGAGATCCGCGAGGCTATTCGTCAACACGGTCAGCGCGGCGCCGAGAAGCTACGCAGCCAGGGAAGCCTAGCCCGAGCCGTGCTGGTGTTCCTCAAGACCAATCCGTTTCGCAACGACCTGCCTCAGTACTCGTCCAGCCTGATGGTTGAGCTGCCCCGCCCCACCGACGATAGCCGAGAGATTCTCCACGCCGCCGGCGAAGCCTGCAGCTCGTCTACCGCAAGGGCTACCAGTATCAGAAAGGCGGCGTGATGCTGATCGACCTCATCGACGCCAATCGACAACAGCTTTCACTACTGGATACAGCCCAGAGCGATGCCGATCGGCAGCGTAGCCAGAAGCTGATGAACACGATGGATGAACTGAACAGAAGAATGGGGCACGATACCGTCAAGCTCGGCACGCCCAGCACGGGCGCCGCCTGGCACCTTCGCTGTTCACATCGCACCCCACGCTATTCCACGCGGTGGGACGAACTACCCACTGTCAGGGTGCTATAACGCGAAAACCCGGCCGCTAGGCCGGGCTGAATCTTCGCTTCCATACTACCATCTTCAGCGTCTTGCTCAAGCATCCTTGGTACTGAACGTTCCTTCGTTCGGTCTTCCCTGAAGGGCTCTCCATTGCCCGTTACATCCAAGATAGCCGCTCCAAGCGAAGCATGACTTTACCCACGATATGGAAGTGTGTAAGAAATTGCCACTTCGCTTCGTAGGAAATATCTTACAAATTGGTCAGATGAGATTGATCAGCCCCACCACATGGCCGTCATTTTTTTGATCTCTTTACAGCATACAGAGACCAATCAAAAAATGATGACACAATGACAAGTAAACGTCTCGAGAGATTAGGAACATTTACGTTTCTTAGATAACTTATCAATACATAAAAATACAGTTCGTAATATTTTTTTTCTAAACTTTCTCTGGAAATAAACACCTCAAAACCTTCATGACGATTATGAAAATCAATTTTACTTGGTTCACTACCAATTAAATCTTTAAAAAGCTTACTCACATACTCCTCGCTGATCCCCTGAAAAAATTTCATATTTAAATCGAGATTGCAATACGACAGCCTAACATAACGCTCACCTCCCAATAAGGATTGTTCAAGCCTTATTGATGTTAAAGCCACCACCCTTGGAATTGATAGCCCAGAAAGCGGGAACTCGATATGTAAAGGAGAAAATATTTTATTCGAAATTAAGTATGGGTAAAAAAGAGAATTATCATTTAAAACCTGGAAAAAGACCCTTGAAAAGGCACTCTCTCTTTCACTTGTAGAATATCCTATGACATGATAGAAAAACTCCCCAACACTAATATCTAAGGGGGAGATGCTTGCTCCCTGCCCCATACCTTTAATGTACCTTATCCCCTCTCCGTGGAAAAATTTTCCAGCCCCCAAGGAAGAAAACTAGAATTTGCCACCGCAATCCCTTTCGGCATTTCAATCGAACGAACAGCCTTAGACTCAATAAGCGACAAAGCTCTAATCGCTTTGCCATAGTATTCATGCTTCATTATCCCTAGAGAGTAGCATCCACCTTCTTCATCAAAACTATCAAAAGTTTCAACGTCGGCCAAACCGACATTTGAGAAAGTATACCTAGCCAAATATGCAACTGTTGCAAGGGAGTTTGAGGAATGTAAAGACGCGTCATAGATCTTAACAAATACATCCTTTATATAGTTAACATCTTCCAAAGAAATCTGTTCCAGCTCATTACCCACCAACTTTTTCCTACACTCAAATAAACTCGCTGCAGCCAATTCACGAATCTGATTTTTTGTTTTTTGAATTTCAGATATTTTTTCAACAATCACATCTTTCAAAAGATAAAGCCAGAGCTTCTTACTCAAGAAAAGCAATGAAGAAACAGCAATCAATAAAGGCAAAAAATCAACAATAACATTGTACATGTAAACGTAGACCGTAAAGTGAAAACAAGAAAATTAATAACAGACACTCTCCGTTATTCTGAAATGTCTTTTTTCAGCTCGTTTAGCATAATAT
>NZ_AZQX01000125.1:0-19499 GCF_000568385.1 Halomonas sp. BC04 | reverse complement strand
ACCATCAGGTTCTGGCGCACGATTCCCTTTGCCTGCTATTTTTCCATCGCTGTCGGTACGCTAATCTGGAGCTATGGCGATCTGTTGTTTATGTGACCTCAAGTTCTGTCCTTCCATTGGCTGGCCGGCAGAGAAAAAACTGCGTCTGTAAGAATGCTGATCCTCGATCGACCAACTCCATGCCTGATTTCGATTTTACGAATCAGGTCGTTGAAATGCCATGGAATATCAAGGAGGAAATATGCTGAAAATGACGAGCCTGCTGTTGCTGAGAGTATCATTGGGCGGTTTGCTGCTGCTCTGGGGTGCGAACAAGATCGTTAATGTCGATCGCAGCCTGGCCATTGCCGAAAATTTCTATTTCGGGTTCCTGGCCGCTGAGACGATCCTGCCATTGGCCGGCGCAGGCAGATTCTGATCGGCTTGCTGGTGATCGTCGGATTCGCCAGGCGCTGGATTTACCCCCTCCAAATCTTGCTGAACGGTGCTTCGTTGCTGGCGGTCAGTGCCTCGGTGATCGATCCCTTGGGATGGTTCCTCGAAGGCACCAATGCCCTGTTCTACCCCTCTCTGATCATCTTTGCCGGCAGCCTGGTTGTCATGGCGTTTCGAGAAGAGGATCGATTGGCGCTGGATGCCAGGCAACAGGGCTTGCCAGCATCTTGGGTGGCGCGCCGAAACTGCGGCTCCTGAGTGATGGCACCTGGTCGATTACCGGCCAGGTGCAACACGTTTAGTTTCCACAGCATGCCTTACGGGCAGTCGGGTGGCGTTTCACTGGCAGAAAAACCCAGGTGCGTAAACCAGGCGGTGGCATCGACTCCGGCATTGTCACCGTCGCTCATCAGTGCCACCCCGTCGATACTTTCAACCTGGTCTCCGAACAGCATTGCGAAGTCCTGCCTCACGTCACGCACCTCCGCCACCCATTCACCCACGCGTGACTCACCGCTCTGAAGCGCCAGTTGATGGGCTCGGGATGTGAACGCATTCGGCCAACTCGCCCCCTCAGGCAGACTCGAAGCCCAGACATAGTTTACCGACCGGACCTGCCAGGGCAGGATTCCCGTTTTTTTCACCACATAGACGCGCGCCGGGTAGTCGTCACCGGCCTTGGTGGTTTCATCGAGCCCGGCGTGTACTCCAGACACCTGCCAGCACCAGTGAAGATAGGGTGTCTGATTCAGGCCGATTTCCTTTTCCAGGTACTTTGCCGAGGCTTGTTGTCTCGCCCGTGCCTGCAGCACCTGAGTGCCATCGCGATCGACCAGTCGATACTCCGTTTCACCTTCGAAGGAGCGCGTCGGCCACTCCATGATGGTTTCCGCGGGGAAGGAAATTTCTGCTGCAGCCAGTGGCAGATAACCTGCCAGCAATACGATGGCAATCGGGATATGGGGCTTTCGCATAAGGACTCCTGTTGCAAGTGTAAAGAAATAATTTCAAACCGCGTGAAAGATGTTCTGTCGTTCATTTGATGGAAATATTACACGAAAATAAATTATTTTTAATTATATGTATTGTCTGTATTTTTCTATGGAGGAAGGCGTGTTTGTGTAAGAAATCGTTTCCTTTTTCTGACTCTAGAGAGTGGTAGAAATCACACATCGACAGAAAGGGACGAAGAAAATGAATAAATCACTCAACAATATGCGACTGCCCGTCTCAACAGGTGTCGCTGCCTTGCTGCTTGCAGGTATAAGTGTACCCACCATGGCACAGGATGCTGACCTCAATCAGTTACGTGCCCAGATGCAGGAGATGCAACAACAGATCCAGCGCCTCGAGAGTGAGCAGGCGCAAGCACAACAGCAGGAAGCCGAAGCCAGAGAGGCGTTGGCGTCGAACGTGGTCACGGGCGGAGACACACCGGGCAGCTTCAAGGTGCCGGGAACCGATACCTCCGTGCAGATCGGTGGCTATGTCAAATTCGATGCGATCTATGACCTCGATCAGGACTTGGGGGATAGCCTCTTTGTCGAGGGCATCGATACCTCCGATGGGTCGAGCAACAGCTCATTCAGAGCTCATGCCCGGCAGTCTCGACTGTTCATCAAGAGTTCGACACCGACGGCATCGGGGCCGGCTACCACGCATCTGGAAGGCGACTTCTTTGGCGGCGGTGGTAACGAAGTGTTCTCCAATTCACGGGGCTTTCGTCTCAGACATGCCTATGGTGAGTGGAACGGTCTACTGGCCGGCCAGACTTGGAGCAATTTCATGCATTTTGCGGCCTATCCCAGCACCGTCGATTTCGATGGCCCAGTGGGGGTGAGCTTCATACGCCAGGCCCAGCTCCGCTACACCCTGCCTCTGGGAGCCAGTGCCCTGTCGTTCTCGGCCGAGAATCCTGAAGCCACCGGCTTCGAAGGTTCGCGCGACACGGCGCCGGATCTCACCGCGCGCTATCAGTGGACCGGTGACAATGCGGGAGTGGAAACCGCGGCGCTGGTGCGCAGGCTCAAGGTGGATGATGGAGCCGCCAATGACTCGGCGACGGGATATGGCCTGATGCTGGCTGGCAATATCGGCGTGGGGCCGGATACCACCTTGATGGCCGGCGCCATCTATGGCGATGGCATCGGTCGTTACCTCTACACGGCCAGCGGTTCTGCCGACGGTGGTGCCGGTATCGGAGAAGCCTTTGTGGATGCCGACGGTAATCTCGAAACCATCGAAGCCTATGGCTTCAACGCGGCCGTGGCACAGCAGTGGACCGACAAGTTCAGCTCCAGTTTGTCCTACGGGCAGGTGAGGGGTGATCGTCCTGGCGATCTATTCCCTGATTCGACCCGCAAGCTGGAGAGTATCCACTTCAGTCATTTTTATCGAGTGACGGACCCGGTTACGCTTGGTTTCGAGGTCTCTCATGGCAGGAAAGAGCTGCAGAATCGCGAGTCCGAGGACAATACGCGCCTGCAGTTCTCGGCGCAGTACAATTTCTGATCTCAGCGAGTCACAGCATTACTGTATCGCAAGTTGAAAATCGGTACCTCATGGGCAAAGGGACGCGCCCATGAGGCGTCGAAAAAGATCTTCCTTTTCAAGAGCCATCGCCACCTTTCGCAGGCAGTTCTCCAGCTCCCTCTTCAATCAACCTCTCGTAATGCTTTCCTGTCTGGTGCAACAGATAGAACTGTTGGTTGCACTGAGTGCAGGCAGCGCACATGGCGAGGTGAAGCTTGAGTGACAATTTTTCCTGAAACGTCAGGGGAACGTCAAGTTGCCTGGACATCAGGTGGGTTGCCTCTTTGCACATCATCATCTTGAACATCATACATTCTCCGTGAGCCAGTCTCGCTCGATACAGGCGCGTAGGCGTAACCTGGCACGGTGCAGGATCACCCAGCAATTATTCTGCTTTAGGCCCGTTTCACGACAGATATCCTCCGCCGAGAGCCCCATCAATTCGCGCAGTGAAAACACACGCGCCGCGGTGTCGGGAAGGGCGGTCATGCAGAGATCAAAAATTTGCCAGAAGCGTTCGCTGTGCAGGGTCGTCTCTGGGTTGCCCCAGTCCGATGGTCTGGCTTCCTTTTCCCAGCGACCATTTTTCTGAAATTGGCGGTCGATGGCCGCCTCATCGAGTTCTTCATCCAGCGGTTGCCACCAGCCTTCGCGCCGTTGAGCCCTCAGTGCATCCAGGATCTTGTATTTTAGAATACCGAACACCCAGGTCTCATAACCCGAACGACCGGCAAAGGTATCATCTTTTTCGATGGCCGCCTCGATGGCCTCCTGGACGGCATCCTCGGCTCGCACCAGGTCGCGCAGCTGCAGGCGAGCGAAGGAGACCAGCCGAGGCCTGACCGCCACCAGGCGTTGCATACGGTCCTGAGTGCCCTCCGTCGTAATCTGATTCATGGCATTATTCCTGTTGGGGCCGGCACCAGCAGAGTGAACCGGCGTGATGAGAGCATCCCTTGATGGTTTCATTCCATGAAGGCTTGGTCGCTGGACAGGTGCCCTCCTTACATCGGTTCTGCACTTTCCTGTTCCAACGCTTTATCTGTAATGAAGACCGGCTTTTCTCTACCAAGTAGGGAGAGGCCAGGGTGGTCCTCCATCTCCACGGGCAGGGATAGAAAAATGTAAGAAGGGATCACTGCGATGATTGAAGTACTGGTGTTGTATGCCAATCGTGATGGCATGCGCTTCGATGATGACTATTTCCTCAAGAAGCATGTCGAGCTGGCGAAGCGCTTACTGCGGCCTTATGGCCTGAACTATATGCGCATCACCAGGGGGAGTGATCGCATGTCTCCCTACCATGCCGTGGCCCACCTCGGGATCGACTCTCTCGACAGCTTCAAGGCTGCCATCGATACCATAGGCAGTACCCTTTTCGAAGACATTCCCCGCTTTACCGATGTGGAGCCGTTGATTCAGGTCAGCCAGGTGGTGTGGGAGCAACGGTTGAGCTGAGGGGCCTGGCTACCCGTGGTCGGTTAACAGGAGGTCGTCATGACACCACACATAGCGCGCTATTCAACATTGAGCATTGCCTTGGCCATGCTCTTCATGCAGTCGACGCTTGCGTCACCACCTGGGCAGCACCCGCCCCAGGTGCCGGTCGTGCACTCCATCGAGGCGTTCCGGGAGGCAGTGCGTTCGGGAGGGCCGGGAAAGGACGGCATCCCTTCCATTGACCGTCCCCGTTTTCAAGCCGCTGGCCAGGCAACGCTGAGCGATGGCGACAAGGTCGTTGGTGTCTACCACCATGGCCAGGCCAGGGCCTATCCTCAGCGTATCCTGGTCTGGCACGAGATCGTCAATGACGAGTTGGGCGGAGACGCTCTCAGCATCACCTACTGTCCCTTGACGGGAACTGCGCTTGGCTTCAAGCGCGGTGAGACCGAGCTTGGCGTCTCCGGCAAGCTGGTCAACAGCAACTTGATCATGTACGACCGTGCTACCGACAGTGAATGGCCTCAGATTCTGGGCGTGGCCATCGATGGTCCTCAGGTCAATCAGGGACTCGAGGAGTTTCGTGTGTTCTGGACGACCTGGGGAGCCTGGAAGGCACGCCATCCCGAGACGGAAGTGTTGACCGAAGAGACCGGCTTCGTGCGCAACTACCGTCGCGATCCCTATGGCAGCTACAACCCGACCAGTGGCTACTATGCCCCCGATAGCCGACGTCTATTCCCGGTGATGCAGCGCGATGATCGCTTTCCCCCCAAGACCGTCGTTTTCGGCGTGCGCGGTCCCGAGGGTGCCCTGGCCATCACGCGGGAGGCATTGCGAAATGAGAGTGTCGTTGACGTTGTGCTGGGGGAGCGTCGCTACACTGTCATCCATGACCCGGTGCTGGATACCGGTTGGGCCTTTCATAATCCCGAGGAGGTCGATATTCAGCCAGCGGAACTCGACTTCACAGCCGCTGGTGTCGCCGGGCCCGGCATCGACTCGCTCGAGGCGGTGAACGGCTTCGAAGCCATGTGGTTCGCCTGGGCGGCCTTCTATCCTGATACTTATCTCTATGAGGGACAGGAGGAGCCATGAGACCGCTTGCTCATATCGTCACAAGGATGATTGCGCGTCCCGGCATGGTCCTGTCGATGGTTGGGATCATGACCCTCTATACGCTGCTCTACCTTTGGCTGACCGGCGATATAGCCGGTGGTGGGGCTGGCGGTTGGCATACGTCCTTTCCCGCCTGGGAGAGAGCCTTTCAGTCACGAGGACCGTTTCAATTCGAGCCAGTGGGTTTGATCTCCCTGGGGGCACTGGTCTGGACATTCAGTCCGCTCAACACCTTGTTGGCCGCCTTCATGGGATTGCTGGTCGGCTTGAACGTCGTGGCTGGCTGGCGGCTATGGCGAAGCCCGCGGCAGTGTGGCCTGGGTGGCTCGAGCACCGGGCTGCTGGCGTTGATTCCGGCATTCCTCGCCGGTGGGGCCTGCTGTGCGCCGCTGATTCTGATCTGGCTGGGATTGCCGATTGCCGGTGTCCTGGCGGGCATGACGCCTGTACTTGTTCCTGTTGCCTTGTTGTTACTGGTGCTGGGGGTGTGGTTCAGCCTGCAGCGCCTGGCAAGGGAGGAGGAGCTATCCTGACTTGTCCTCAGAGTTAACGCTGACGAAGCTGAATGCCTCTCGGAAAGGGATGCCCGCTCAAGAAGAGCATCGACCATGGACACGATTTTCGCTTACCTCGGCGTTGCCGCTCCCCTTGGGAGTCTGCAGCACTAAGAAGAAGATCCTTCGGGGTCCGGTAGGGTTCGATGAGATCAACTGATGGGGCGTTTCCGCTTTACTGGGAGCGATTCGCTAGTTTTTTGCTTGTGCTTGAAACCAGTCCATAACGCGAGTGTTAGGAGATACTATCTATGAAAAACCCCTTTGGATTCTTTGTTGAGTTGATGCGGCAGCCAGTATGGATGCCCATTTGGGTCTTTTATTTGATGGCTATTAATATGGTAAGTGTGGGTTTTTGGTACCATCCGTTAGCCAAGCTGATTTTCATTGCTTTCATGATTTCTGCCATGCTTATGATGGGTTTATATTCTCGATTCGGATTTCAAAAAAATCTCGGGTTAGGCCACATTCTGTGGGTTCCGCTGCTTGCGTACATTGTAGTGCAGGTTCCTGCCGTTGAGGGTGGTTTCCAAAGCTATCTTATTGTTTTGGCTGTATCAATCGCAATCTCGTTGGCGTTTGACTGTGTTGATGTGTTGAAATACTTTACCAATAGAAAAAGCGCCTAATAAAGTGCTACACCTGACTGTGACCGTACCCCACTCTAGTGGACACGCATCGATACCCCCCCCACAGGAGGGAACCGATGCTCGAAATGATTACGGGCAAGAAAACGCAACGCTATTGTACCTGGTTCACAGTCAAGGCGGGGGAGAGGAGCCACCAAGCTTGCCGGAACGTCCAAGGCATTGCCGAATCGCTGACTATACGGTCCTTCATGCTGTCATGCAGGTGAAAGGAATACCGAGAGGGAACAGTTCGCCATGAAATGGGCAAGATTAGTTCTGACTTGCCTTAGGACAAATATTTGACGAGGCTGAAGGTTCCCCGGAATAATTTCTCGCTCAAGGAGAGCATCGACCATGAACAAGATTTTCGCTTACCTCGGCGCTGCCGCCCTCATGACCGTCCTTGGCAGTGCCCAGGCGGATGACGTCGGCAAGGGTATCGAACAGGTCAGCAGCGATGACGGCATCGACCGCGTCGAGGAGCGTCTGCGCACGGCTCTGGACGAGCGTGGCATGACACTGGTCACCATGGTGGACCATTCCGCCAACGCCGAGCGAGCCTCCTTGTCCCTGCCACCCACCCGCATGTTCCTGTTCGGCAATCCCGAAGTGGGGACCCCCATGATGCAATGCCAGGGTAGCGTCGCACTGGACCTGCCCCAGAAGATGTTGCTGCGGGATGAGGACGGCACAACCTTCATCGAGTGGAACGACCCCCATTACCTGGCTGGACGCCATGACCTTGGCGACTGCGACCTACCCCTGGGCCGGGTGGCCGAAGCCTTGGCGGGTATCGCCAACCAGGCCGCGGGGAATTGAGCGGCAGCATCGATGCCGCCTTGATCCTGCCAAGTGCTTCGAGTACTGCGCATTGCTGATGGAGGGGATCAGGCCCAGTGGTGTGTCAGCCGGATGACATCTTCCGGGCGGTCCACATCCCACACGGTGGCGGGGCAGGCAAGCCGCCAGCCGAGTGCCTCGATACGGTGATGTGTCTGGGCCATGACCCGCTCCGTACCCCAGTCGATGCCGCTGAATAGACTGGCTTCAGAGCGGTTTACACCGATCAGGGCGTAGCCGCCATCCTCGGCGGGCAGGCAGACCGCTTTCGCTTCCGCTTCGACCAAGGCCGAGTGGCAGTGCCTGATGAGCTCGGGCGTGAGAACCGCACAGTCACTGCCGATCAGCAGCCCGGCCCTGGGCATCGCCGCCAAGGCATGATGCATGCGTTTACCCAGGTCGCCTCGGGTTGAGCGCGCAGCTCGATTGGGTAGCGTCTGGCCAGTTCGAGAAATAGCGGGTGGGTATGGTCCAGTGCCGTCCACAGCGTAATATGATGAGCGGGGGTCGTGGCAACAGCGGTAGCCAGGGTGTGGCGCAGCAGCCGTTCGTGTAACCGGGTCGCCCCCTCGATGCCGAGGGCCGGAATCAGCCGTGTCTTGACTTGGCCGGGCAGCGGCGCCTTGGCGAAGATCGCCAGAGGAAACTCAGCGGACATGGCGGTATTCCCTGGCCAGGCTATCGGCCGATTCACCACGCCAATAGCGAAAGCGCAGGCGCCACATCAGCCAGATCGTAGCCCAGGCGCCGGCCTCGTCCCAGCGTCGGCCTGAACTGCTCGCGCGCTGTTCGAGGCAGGCGGGAGCAGAGTGGCCCTGGAGGCGCCTGGACATTTCGATATCTTCCATCAGTGGCTGGTCCGGGAAGCCGCCGGCCCTGTCGAATGCCTGGCGGGTCATGAACAGGGCCTGGTCCCCTGTGGCGATACCGGTCAGGCGTGAGCGCCAGTTCATGGCGAAGCCAATCAGCGGCAAGAGCGGATGGCGGCCTTCAAGGCTGATATCGAAGCGCCCCCAGCAGTGCGAGCCCGATAACGCATTGGCCACCAATCTATCGGCGCAGTGTGGCAGCCGCGTGTCGGCATGCAGGAACAGCAGCAGATTTCCTCTGCTGATTCGGGCTCCAGCATTCATTTGCCTGGCCCTCCCGGGTGCGCTTTGGATGAGTCGCGACGCCAAGCGAGTGGCCCGGGCCACGGTATCGTCGCTACTACCGCCATCGACGACGATGAGCTCTACGCCGCGGGCCGTATAATCCTGTAACGACTGCAACACGTCGTCTATGACCTCGGCCTCGTCAAGCGTCGGTATGATAATGCTCAACCGCGGGGCTGGGGTCATGACGGTCTCCCGGTGCATTCTGCGCGGCCCGACGTGAGTGCTCTCGACATCGACTTGCCTTTCAGACAAGGCGCATGCCTCGCTGGGCTATTCCCTGGATTGGGCCAGGGCATCGTTGAGGTCGCTCAGTTCTGCCTTGACGCGTTCGATGATGGAAGGGGTGAGGTAGTGTTCGACCCGCTCGCGTACGTGATCCACCAGGGCATCGCTGCTGAGCTCGGCGGACCAGTCCTCGCCAATGACCGAGGCATCCCTCGTCTTGCCATGCTGGGCGCGCCACTTGGCACACCAGGTCAGTGACCAGAGCCACATGGCGCGCCGGCAGGCAAGCAACGTGGCTCGACTGGACTGAGCGCTCGGCTCCTCGCCCATGGCGCGTTGCCAGTGGCGATAGAATTCCACGACTTCGTCCACCTCCAGTACGGCGCGACTGTTGAGATCCCATGTGGTGGAGGTGTAAAGGCTGGCATGGGCAAGATCGAAGCCCGGCAGTCCGTAGCGACACTTCTCCAGGTCGACCAGTACGGCCTGGCCCGTATCGGTAATCAGGAAGTTTCCCGGGTGTGCGTCGAAGCTTATCAGCTTCGATTCGGCTTCAGGGAGTGTGTCAGGCAGCGCATTCAGCTCGGCTTCAATGCTCTTGCGAACGACGGGATCGAGATCAGCCTCGGCCAGCCAGCGTGCCTGTGTCTCGATCTCCTTGCAGACTGCGGACCAGGGGTTATCCGGTGCATGCAAGGGCAAGCGCTGCGCCCTGGGGGGCATCTGCAGGGCGTGGAGTCCAGCCAGCGCCTCGGCAATGGCCGGTAGATCGTCCGGCAGTCGAGCCGCCCGGCCGCGTATGGCAGCGACGAGCAGACCGCCTCGGGGAAGCGCGTCCGAGGGTGGCAGTACGTCTTGCAGCATCGGGGTGTGTCCACTTTCGCTGGCGCGGGCGAAACAGGCCGACTGATACGTCAGGTTGGCCTGGGCATCGAGGCCCAACTGGCTCTGCTTGGGCAGCCTGGCGACCCAGTCGTCACCGTCACGGCTCAACCACAGATGATGATGGGCCAGGCCAGTGTCGTCCATCAGCCGGATGGAGTGGATGTCGTGATGTCGACCTGCGAGGCTCAGGGCGGCTTGCAGCCGGGCGACAAGAGAGTTCGGCATGACGATTCTCTTTGGTTATCCTTGAGGCGGAAAATGTCTGACTGTGGCATTCGTCAACATGATGGGGGTTTCCTTACAAGGTATTGGGTATCCGCATGATGTCGGGGAGCGGTGTATGTCAGGTGATGCTCCGAGCCGGCGCCGCCAGCGGCCTACCCTGGCCGGAAGCTCGACATAGCGATGCCTCCTGTCATGCTACGGGCAGGCCCGCCGCTTTCCACTCCGGATAGCCTTCCTCGAAGCGTCGGACTCGGTAACCGAGTTGGCGCAGGCGCTGCACGGCTTCATGCGACAGGACGCAATAGGGGCCACGGCAGTAGGCGACGATCTCCCTATCACGAGGCAGTTTGTCCAGCATGGCGTCCAACTGCTCCAGGGGAATGTTGATCGCTTCGGGCAGGTGGCCAGCCTCGAACTCCTCTTCAGGACGCACGTCCAGCAGCGCTACCTTGCCGCTGGAAAGCCCTGCAACCAACTCGCCCCGAGTGACTGCCTCAAGGGCGCCTTCGGGTCATCTTCCGCGAAGAGGCGACTGATCAAGCGCTCCATTTCGGCCAGGTTGGTTTCGGCCACCTGCCTGAGCAAGCCCATCAGGGTAACGATCCGTTCATCGGTCAAGCGATAGAACATTTGCTTGCCGGAGCGCTGGGCGGTGACAAGCCCCGCCCGCCGCAGGTGCTGGAGATGCTGGGAGGCATTGCCGATGGTCATATCGGCTGTGTCGGCCAAGGTCTCCACTGCGGCATCGCCCTGAGCCAGGCGTTCCAGCAAGGCGAGTCGATGACCATTGCCCAAGGCGCGGGCAACCTTGGCCAGCGTATCGAGAACATCTTGTTGCGCGGTCATTGGGGCCCTCCTGGAAACGTATGCGAAACATCGCGCCACTTGACAAGCGATGGTAGCACTACCCATCATTCTATCGAACTATGGAATGATGGCAAGGAGAAAGGCATGCAGACGCTAATCATCATCAACGACCCCCCTATGGCACCGAACGCCTCTACAACGGCCTGCGGCTGGCCCATGCGCTGTTGAAACGCGAAGGAGACGTCACCGTCTTTCTGATGGGCGATGCCGTATCCGGTGCCAAGGCGGGACAGAAGACGCCAGACGGCTTCTACAACACGGAGCGTATGATCAAGCGGGTCATCACCAAGGGCAGGGTCCTATTGTGCGGCACCTGCATGGATGCGCGGGGACTCACCGATGGTGAAGTGGTGCAGGGCGCCGAGCGCAGCACCATGGACGCCTTGGCGGAAGCCACCGAACAGGCCGACAAGGTTCTGGTGTTCTGAGTCGGTGGCGCCGAACGCATCGCCCCACGTGAAGGAGACAAGAGCCCATGGAGACGGTCAGCCTGGAAAAGCGCAATGTGGCCATTCTGGTTCTCAGCCAAACGCTGTTCATGGTGGCGTCGATCACTGTCATGACACTCAGCGGGGTGGTGGGGCAGCAGTTGAGCCCCGCCCCCAGTCTGGCCACGTTGCCGATTGCCATGATGATGTTGGGCACGGTGGTCTCGACCCTGCCGGCATCGCTCTACATGAAACGCGTGGGCAGGCGGAGAGGCTTCATTACCGGGGCAAGCCTGGGGGCGTGGCGGCTGCCTTTCTCGGTCCCTGGAATGCCAGTATCGCCACCGGCCTGATTGCCGGTGTGCCCTCCGGCGGATCCTATGATCACCATCCTGCTGGTGGCCCTGGCCACGCTGTGGCTCCGTTGGTATACCCTTTCACAGTCTGCGAGCCATGTCGCATGAACCATGAGGACGCTTCCGCCATGCCAGCCCCTGTCTATCTGGATCATAACGCCACCACACCGGTGGCCCCCGAGGTAGCCGAGGCGATGGCCGTCGCGTTGCGAGAAAGCTTCGGCAATCCGTCATCTGCCTACACGCTGGGCCAGGCGGCAGCGAAGCAGGTGGCGACGGCAAGACACGCCGTCGCGTCACTCATCGGTGCGAGGGCTGAGAATCTGGTATTCACCGGCTGCGCCACCGAGTCCAACAATCTGGCCTTGCTGGGCGTGGCCGGAGCCTGTGACCCTGGCAAGCGACACCTGGTGATCAGTGCCGTCGAGCACCCCGCCGTCATGACCCCGGCACGCTATCTGGAAGCCCAGGGGTGGAGCCTGTCCATCGTGCCTGTCGACGAAGCCGGGCGGGTCTCTGTCGAAGGCGTTGTCGACGCTGTGCGTCCGGACACGGCCCTGGTCTCGATCATGCTGGCCAATAATGAGGTAGGCACGCTTCAACCCATCGCCGATATCGCCAGGCATCTCGCCAGCCGTGACGTCCTGCTCCATACCGATGCCGCCCAGGCAGTGGGCAAGATCAGCGTGGATGTCGACGCACTGGGAATCGACTTGCTGACCGTGGCAGGCCACAAGTTCCAGGCGAGCAAGGGCATCGGTGCACTCTACGTACGCCAAGGCACCCCGATACGGCAGATCCTGTTTGGTGCCGGACATGAACGCGGGCTGCGTCCAGGCACGGAAAATGTACCTGCCATCATCGGCCTGGGCGTAGCGGCAGAGCTGGCTACCATGCGTCTTGCACAAGGCGATAATACCCTGCGTGGCCGCCGTGAACAGTTGCATGGCTTGCTGAGTGCCGCCGTCCCTGGGTTATGCCTCAACGGCCATCCCGAGTGTCGCCTGCCGAACACGTTGAACGTGTCCTTCCCCTCAGTCAGCGGCCAGGCATTGCTCGACTCTGCCCGTGACACGGTGATGGCCTCGGTGGGGTCAGCCTGCCATGCCGGGGAGTCTTCCCCGAGCGGGGTGCTGGGGGCGATGGGGCTCGACACCGTACGCGCGCTAGGCGCCGTGCGGCTTTCAGTGGGCTGGAATACCAAGGAGGAAGAGGTGGCGACCGCCGCCGCTGCACTGGTTCACGCCTGGCGGCACCTTGCCGATGGTAGTTAGATGCCAGGAAGGCAGTGCGATGGCAAAGAGGGTTCGTAGAGAGCGGTGCCTGGCATATGGGAGCGGGGGCAGTCTAGGCTCCATAAGCCCGTTAATTTGGATAGCAAAGGCATTTTAGTTGCCGCATTCCACTTTTCATTACACCGGGTCGAAGATTTTTTTGGAAATAGCATAGTATCAATTTCTATTCGAAATGGTTTGGAGTTTGCGTAAGAAAAAGTCGCTTCGCCACTACCAAGTATCAAGGGCTCACATTGAGAGAGTCCTGGTTAAACAACTTGTAGAAAGGAGAGGCATCATGAAACGCACAACCACTATCTCTGCAGCCCTTATGACAGCAATTCTGGCCCTTGGGATGGCCGGACAAGCTGCTGCCATACCCAATCATGGTCCTTCTGAACTGGAAGAAGGAAAGACATCATCACGGTTGCTCTCCGGTGTCGATCATTATCGGCTTCAGGTGAATGACACCTCCAATGTCACCATCAAGAGTCGCGGCATGAGTACTGGTGGTGGCAATCATGGCGGACTGACTGCAGTGCTGCGTAATGGCAGAGGTGATGTCGTGACCCAGACCCGAAGAAACGGTGGAGATTTTACTATCAACCAACAGTTGAGCCCGGGTGATTATACGATTGAGGTTCGTCCCAGCATGCTAAGGGGGCGGAGTGCTGCCAACAACTACTACCAGTTGATTACACATATCCAATGACTATCGATACAGTTGGCCATCACCATCCAAAGGGCTGGTGATGGCTTGTCAATTTAAAGCATATGACTTTGCCGACAGGGAAGGGGGCGCGATAAACAGGTAGCCTTGGGGGATGCCGTTATGTCGAATATGCTGGAAAAGTGCGGCTATAGCCTGAGCTGTTGGTTATCCAGACCTCGCCCCTGGCATCAGGCCGAGATTCGAATCGAGCATGATGTGCTGGCCAACCTTGAGCCGGGAGATGTTTTGCTGGTCGAGGGATCGTCGCGCTTGAGTACGGTGATCAAATATCTGACGCAGTCTACCTGGTCCCATGCAGCACTCTATGTGGGCAAGGCGGCATGTCTGGAATTGGTCGAGGCGAGGCGAGGTGAGTGTTTTATCGAAGCGGATCTGGTGGAAGGGGTAAGGATGGTGGGCTTCGAGGAGTATGAGGGCCACCCGCTTCGGATCTGTCGTCCGGTAGGCTTGAACATTGATGAAGTCGAGCGGCTGATCGCCTCCGTCTGTGGTCGTGTCGGCCAGCGATATGATCTGCGCAATATCATTGACCTGGCCCGTTACCTGTTGCCGTTGCCGCCGGTGCCGGCCCCATGGCGCCGAAGGATGCTCAGCCTGGGTAGTGGTGATCCTACCCGCGCCATCTGTTCCACCTTGATCGCCCAGGCCTTCCAGTCGGTCAACTATCCGATTCTCCCCATTGCAGAGTGGCAGGATGATACCCGGCGATGCCATGGGTGTCGGCGCAGGGTGCTGCAGCGCCGCCACTATAGCTTGTTCACTCCCCGTGATTTCGATCTCTCCCCATACTTCGAGATCGTCAAGCCAGTGCTTGTGAATGGCTTCGGTCATAGGCGACTGATCTGGCGCGAGACAAAAGGGGACTTGTTGCAACCATGATTGGCCGGCTTGACGCGTAAATTTCATGCCTATTCTTACGTCGCTGCTACAGCCCCTGCGATATCCATTGGCTGGGATTCACATGGCGTGCCCGGAACCTCGGGTCGAGCTGAAACAGACGAGTCACTTGATCGCAATCTGGCAGGATCTACGACCGAAAATCTATCAGCCTTGCAAGTTTCAATTTCTGGGGGTGCGCTGCTCCTCGCTGATCAAACCCTCGTGTAATGATGCTATCAATGGACAGGTGATACTTCCCTCCCTCTCATGGCACGCCTGTACCAGGTCGGACAGTGTTCTCTCGATACGTTGGAGGCCAGCAATCTTCTCGCTCACATCCCGCAGTTTATGCTCGGCCAGGGTGCTGGCCTTCTGGCAATGAGTGCCATCCTCCAGTCGCAACAGCTCGGCAATTTCGTCCAGGCTGAAGCCCAGCCGCTTTCCGGTCTTGACGAAGGTCAGCCGCGCCACGTCGGCTGTGCCATAGCGGCGGATACCACCGGGAGGGCGTGCAGGCTCCGCGAGTAGCCCGCGGCGCTGATAATAGCGGATGGTCTCCACATTGACGCCAACCGCCTTGGCCAGGCCACCAATGGTCATGGTGTCCGTCATCCTGTCTATCTGTCTCTTCATGCCGCTTGACTCCGTATCCAGCTACGGAAGTAACCTTATCTCAGTACTTCCTCTACCTAAAGAATTACGTCGGCAGCCCCGACACCGCAGTGTCCTCAAGCGAATCGGGAGTCACCATGCAGAAACCCAAGGCCCTGTTGCGCGTGAGCGTGATAGGCACCGTCCTGGTGGCGCTGTGCTGCTTCACGCCGATCCTGGTGATCCTGCTCGGCACGGTCGGATTGGCGGCACTGACCGGCTACCTGGACTATGTGCTGTTTCCCGCACTGGCCTTCTTCATCGGCCTGACCCTCTATGCGATTTGGCGTAAGAAACAGTTCGACGCCTGTCGTGTCGACAACTCTGGCAAATCGAGGAATTCCCCCCATGAGTGACCCCAATAACCTGCATATCGCCGTGATCGGCAGCGGCGGCGCGGCCATGGCGGCGGCCCTGAAGGCCGCCGAGCGTGGGGCCCGCATCACCCTGATCGAACGCGGCACCATCGGCGGCACCTGCGTCAACACCGGCTGCGTGCCCTCGAAGATCATGATCCGTGCCGCGCACATCGCCCACTTGCGCACGGCAAGCCCCTTCGACTCGGGCCTGAGCGCCCAAGCGCCGGTGGTGGATCGTCCGGCGCTGCTGGCTCAGCAGCAAGCACGGGTGGAGGAACTGCGTGAGGCCAAGTACCAGGGCATTCTGAACGATAACCCCGCGATTACCGTCCTGCAGGGCGAGGCCCGCTTTGTCGATGAGCGGACCCTGACCGTTGCCCTCAGTGAAGGCAGCGAGCAAACCGTCCGCTTCGATCGCGCCTTCATCGGCACCGGCGCCCGGCCGGCCGTTCCGCCGGTGCCGGGCCTGGCCGACACCCCTTACCTGACCTCCACCAGCGCGCTGGCCCTGGATACCCTACCCGAGCGCTGATTGTGATCGGGGCCTCGGTGGTAGCCCTGGAACTGGCCCAGGCCTTCGCCCGCCTGGGCAGCCGGGTGACCCTGCTGGCCCGCAGCCGGGTGTTGTCACAGGAGGACCCGGCGGTGGGCGAGGCCGTGGAGGCAGCGTTTCGGCGTGAGGGCATCGAGGTCCTGAAGCAGACCCAGGCCAGCGAAGTGAGCCATGACGGCCAGCTGTTCACCCTGCAAACCAACGACGGCACCCTGCAGGCGGAGCAACTGCTGGTGGCCAGCGGCCGCACACCCAACACCGAGGCGCTGAACCTGGCGAATATCGGCGTGGAAACCGCGCGTGGCGCGATTACGGTGGATGAGCATCAGCAAACCACCGTACCGGGTCTCTATGCCGCTGGGGACTGCACCGATCAGCCGCAGTTCGTCTATGTGGCCGCTGCTGGGGGCAGCCGGGCCGCCGTGAACATGACCGGCGGCGCGGCCACCCTGGACCTCAGCGCCATGCCGGTGGTGATCTTCACCGACCCCCAGGTGGCTACCGTCGGCCTGACGGAAGCCGAGGCGCTCGAGCAGGGCTTCGATGTGGAATCCCGCGTACTCGACCTGGAGTACGTGCCACGTGCGCTGGTGAATTTCGATACCGCTGGCTTCATCAAGATGGTCGCCGAGCAGGACACGGGACGGTTGCTGGGTGTGCAAGCGGTGGCGGGAGAGGCCGGTGAACTGATTCAGACGGCGGTGATGGCGTTACGGGCACGTATGTCGGTTCAGGAGATCGGCGACGAGTTGTTTCCCTACCTGACCATGGTGGAAGGACTCAAGCTCTGCGCTCAGACATTTACCAAGGATGTGAAACAGTTATCCTGCTGTGCTGGATGAGCGATAGGAGCGCTTAAGGCTAACCACGCCGACCAGACCGGGTCACTCAATCACGACAGCAGGTGCCACTATAGCTTGTTCACTCCTCGTGGTTTCGACCTCTCCCCATGCTTCGGTATCGTTAAGCCAGCTATGGTGGGTAATTTCGATCACAGGAAGCTGACCTGGCGCGAGTCAAAGGGGGCTTGTTGCAGGAATGACCGGCGTTACTGGTTAATCCGCCACTCGCTATCGCCATGGCGTCCAGCGGGGCACGCCTGGAAGGAGTCACTGAGCGGGATCAGCGCTGCACTCCGGGGGCTTTGGCGAGAAGATACAGCGGTAGGCCCCTCCGGCATCGGCCGGAGGGGGGAGGGCATCAGAAGCGAGAGGCCATGCGGCGCTGTGTGAGCTCGGCATAGTCGGCGAGGATGGCGGCGGCCTCGGTCACCTGGACGCGCTCCACCGGCTCCTCGTCATCGTCTTCTTCGCGGGCGTCGACCAGATCCTCGAGCAGGTCTAGCCCCAGGGCGGCCCGGCGCTGGTTTTCCAGTGCCAGTTGCTCGGCGTCCCGTGCCTCGACTTCCTGCTGGCGCTGTTCGCGATCGAGGCTCACACTGGTGTGCTCCTCGCGCAGGCGTCGGGCCAAGTCGGCCCGTTGCTCCAGGAAGACGAAGTTGGGATGGGTGTCGGCACGCTCCCGGTGACGAGAACGCAGTGTGTCCAGGTACTCCCAGGGCTCGCCGTAGTGACGGTACTGCACTTCTTGAACGGTATCCCACTCCAGCGCGTTGTCCAGGCTGCTTTCGCCGATTCGTTCGGGATCCACCAGGTTGGGGAACAGGATGTCCGGTTCGACGCCGCGGTGCTGGGTGCTCTCCCCGGAGATACGGTAGAACTTGGCCCGGGTAAGCTTGATCTGGCCATGGCTCAGGTCATTCAGCGTCTGCACGGTACCTTTGCCGAAGGTGGCATTGCCCAGTACCAGCCCGCGGCCGTAGTCCTGGATGGCGCCGGCAAAGATTTCCGAAGCCGATGCCGAGAGTCGGTTGACCAGCACCGCCAACGGGCCGTCGTAGAGCGTGCCGGCTTCGGTATCGCCATAGAGGCTGATACGCCACGGGCATCGCGTACCTGTACGGTGGGGCCGCGGTCGATGAACAAGCCGATCAACGAATTGGCCTCCTGAAGCGCGCCGCCACCGTTGTTGCGCAGGTCGAGCATGATGCCATCGACACCCTCTTCCTTGAGCCGCTCGACTTCACGGGCGACATCACGGGTGGTGCTGCGGAACTCCTCCTCGCCGGCCTGCCAGGCATCGAAGTCGACATAGAAAGTGGGGATCTTTATCACGCCGATACGTTTGGTGCTGTCGTCACGCTCTACCTCGATGATTTCTCCCTGGGCGGCCTGGTCCTCGAGATCGACGGTGTCGCGAGTGATTTCAACTTCGTGGGAACGGGTCATGTCCATGGCTTCTGCCGGGACCACCTCAAGGCGCACCACGGTGCCCTTGGGGCCACGGATAAGGTCCACGACCTCGTCCAGGCGCATACCCACGACATTGACGATCTCTTCGCCATCCTCCTGGCCCACCCCAATGATGCGGTCGGCCGGTTCCAGTACTCCGGCGCGGTCAGCCGGACCTCCGGGGACCAGGCTTGAGACCTTCACGTATTCGCCGTCGGACTGCAGCATGGCACCGATGCCTTCCAGCGACAGGCGCATCTGGATATCGAAGGATTCGCCCTGGCGGGGGGAGAGGTACTCGGTATGGGGGTCGATGCTGCTGGTCACCGCGGCCATGAACAGGCCGAAGACGTCCTCGCCGTTGGTCTGACGAAGCCGTGAGAGCTGACCTTCATAGCGCTGGCGCAGGTTGGTCTCGACCTGTTCTTCGTCCTGGCCGGTGATGTCCAGGGTCAGGGCGGCATTCTTGAGCCGCTTGCGCCACAGCTCGTCAAGTTCGTCCTGACTCTCGGCCCAGGGTGCTTCGCGGCGATCGAGCTCGAGACGCATGTCGGTCTCGTAGGTGTAGCCGAGTCCCTCGTCGATCTTGTCCAGAAGCCACTCGAAGCGCGTTTCGGCTCGATCGTGATAGCGCTGATAGAGCTCATAGGCGGGGGCCAGCTCGCCCTCGAAGATCATGTCATCGATGCGCTCCTCGAGGTGACGAAAGTCATCGACATCGCTGCCGAGCAGGAAGGCACGCTGTCCATCGAGAACATCGAGATAGCGCTCGAAGGCCAGTCGTGACCACTCATCGTCAAGGCTCGCATCGGCATAGTGGCCATAGCGCAGTGATTCGGCCACCTCTACCGCTGCCTGGCGCTGGGATTCGCTGGGCTGGATCTGCGCCAGCGCCACATTGCCGGTCAGCAATACAAGGGCCAGCAGTATGGCTGAGTGCCGAATAACGGCTAGCAGGCTCATCAATGAAGCACTCCCGATTTCGTGTAAACTTCCTTCCTAGACACGCGCAAGGCTTGCGAGTTGCAAAGGACGATGCGGTATTGTAGCAGCTGTCTCGTCAACCA
>NZ_AZQX01000124.1:0-19427 GCF_000568385.1 Halomonas sp. BC04 | reverse complement strand
AAAGCACTTGTTTGAAAGAACGGCATTATTTCCGAAGAGGTCAACAGGAAGGAAATTCCTATTCTCCGAAGAGACTACGGGTATTGCGATCGTGCTTTTCGTGCCAGAATTCATTTCTCTGAACTGGTGTGGACGCTTGACCATGCCGTTCGTGACCGCATCTTTAGACTTTTCTCTCTTTGCGATACCTGCTTGCATGCGAGCGCGGATGTCGGCCGTTTCAAGGATATCTTCTCCAGGTTCATTTTCAAACCAAAGGCAATACCTCGGTTTCGCATTGATTACTTCGGCAGAACCGTAGAAACGTTTTATGTATTCTTGCGGAAGGCTAACTGCCTCCAGTTCAAGCATTGTAGCTTGATTCATTAGGATATGTTCTGAAAGACCATAGTAGTTTCCTTTTACCATGGGCTGAACATTTGATATCGGCTTCGAAATTGCCGCAACCCAATAATTCGGTTGTGACAGCAGATAACCATTGATGTTCGCAGTCTCTAGTTTCGTCTCACCATCGAAGAGCGTAGCAGCTCCTCTATCCAAGTCTGCTCCAATAATCACGACCGTGACTCCCGCGCCGTGAGCCGCAAGATTAGACCACTTAAAGGATCGGACAGCGAAGGCAAATCTTAAGCCTTCATCAAACAAAGGCTTCCAGAAATTCGAAACATGCTGACCTTGCGCGATGCTATTTGTCGTAACAAAGGCAAATTTTGTGGGTGTAACTCTCGCGAATTCGTAAGCCTTTACAAACCAACCACATACATAATCTAGCAAACCCCATCTCTCGAAATTTCCATCAAGGAGCAATTTGAGGTCATCCTTTTGCTGTTCTGTCTTCCTTGCGTTTCCCTTGTAGGGCGGGTTTCCGCAAATATACGTCTCTCCACCCTCATTCTCAAAGTCAATCTCGGCCTGATCAATCGGCGTGCTGAAAAGGTCATCGCCGTGCATCTTCACACCCGTCCCCGTGGGCGGGCAAATACTCAGCCAGTCAATCCGCAGTGCGTTGCCACAGGTAATCCAGTTCATTGCGTCAAGCGGTAGGAAATCTTGCAGCGCCTCACGTTGGCCGCGATAAAGCACATCGCACTGATATTCGGCAATAATCAATGCCAGCCGCGCAACCTCAGCGGAAAAATCCCGCAGTTCGATACCGCGAAAATTTGTCAGTGGGATATCGGTTCGCCGGTCAGGTTCCCCGCGAAGCTTGTTGACTTCCGCCTCGATCGCCCGCATTTCCTTGTAAGCGATTACAAGGAAATTGCCGGAGCCGCAGGCAGGGTCGAAAACCCTGATCCTTGCCATCCGGTTGCGCAAGTTCAGAAGCTTGCGCGCATTATCCCCGGCATCTTCCAGCTTCTGACGCAGATCATCGAGGAAGAGTGGATTCAGCACCTTCAGGATGTTCGGCACGCTAGTGTAGTGCATCCCGAGAGCGCCGCGCTCTTCATCGTCGGCGACGGCCTGGATCATCGAGCCGAAGATGTCAGGATTGATCTTCTTCCAGTCGAGATTGCCGATGTGCAGAAGGTAGGATCGCGCAATCTTGCTGAAATGCGGCACGTCTGTGTCGCCGGAAAACAACCCTCCGTTGACGTACGGGAAGGTATCCGCCCAGCGTGGCAAGTTCGCCGTCTTCCTTACTTCGAGCGTCGTGTTCATGGCGCGGAACGACTCACCGATGACTTCATGTGTGTTGGACGAGTCCCGCGCACTCATCTGCTCGATCGTAGTGGTGAAAAGTCCCGTGCCGTTGAAGATGTCAGTATCTTCGGCAAAGAAGCAAAAGATTAGCCGCGAGATGAAATGATTCATGTCGTGGCGGCGTTCGGCGGTCGCCCAGTCGGGGTTGTCTTTTAAAAGCTCGACATAAAGCCGATTTAGGCGACCAGTGGCCTTAATATCGAAAGCGCTCTCGCGAATTTGCTTAACGGTACTGATACCCGCAAGCGGTAGAAAAAAACCAAAATGCTCGGGAAAGTCTTCGAATGGACAAACGATCGGTGCGACATCTGACACAAGGTCTTCGGCTTCCAGCGTGACTCCATCCGTCGCCAAGATGAATTTGACGCGGTTGCGGGCGTTCTTCGTGGCCGGGCTCTCGCGCAGCTCGCGGATCGTGTCGGAGACCTGCCCCTCGGCGCAAACCTTGATGTGGATGTGGTTGGTCTGGAGGACGCCGCCGATGTCGGACTTGTTCGTCGCGCCGCTGCGGAGCCGCTTGATCGTGGTGGCCTTATTGCCGAACGCTTCCAGGAACCCGAACGGGAATTCCTCTGCATCAAACGGCTGTTCGGCCAAGGCGGAGATAGCTTCTTCGATCTCGACAGCATTCACGGCTCTGCAACTCCCTTTTTTGGAGGAGCCAACACTAGCAACACTGGTAGTGGTCTGCACCCTCCCGAAGCTCAAAATGTGGAAATATTCACACGGGCTCGCTGTGCCGATCACTAGGGTGTAGTACGCAACACCCGGGCGAGGCCCATCTCCAACGCGATGCACCACTGGATGCTGGCTCACAACGAGAAGGTGCCAAACGGTTCGCCCCGGCCACGGGCAAGACACTGGAAGCGGCACTGACGCGCTACCTGGAATAGCGGCTGGCTGCCGATCGACAACAGTCGGATAGAGAACCTCATTCGATCCAGGGCTTTGGGACGCGCCAACTGGTTGTTCGCCGGGTCACTGGCAAGCGGGTATCAATGATAGCTTACCATGCACAAACCGAAAACGCGGAAGCACAAAGAGGTCGCCAGTATCTTGACAGAGGACGGGGTCGCTGGCCCCCGAAACAGGAAAAAGCGTCAGCCCGCCAGGACTGGCCGAAGACGCGTAAGGGATGGATGCCAGATAGCCAAGGCCGCCTTCACCTCCAGCGATGGCGCGGGCTTGGTTCACCACAACCCGATACTGCTATGCAGGATCTGCCCAACCTTTATATCTCAATCTCGACACCAGGTTCGATGATATTACTGATCGGCGTATACAGGTCGATCTCAGTATCAGGCGCAGTCAAACTGATGATAAGCGAGTAGCGAGCCTCTTGTGCGCATACCTGCGGGTCGCGTCGCTCTTTCCACCAACCAGAGACAGGCTTCACACAAAGCGTATTGCGGGCAGCAAGCTGCGCACCCGTACCGCACCAGACGTCGCTGTGAATCGATCCTGCCGAAATGCTGTCCGGCCCTAGCACCCAGCCGCTATCTGGTCCCCGTCGGGGACCTCCTTGTCTTGGGTCCTCGCGCTCCTGAGCATTGATTGCTTGACGAAATGCACGCTCGGTTTCCCGCGCACGCTTCAGATCAAACCTCAGACCAAAGGATTGATAACGCGCTGGATCAATAGATGCCGATTTGCCGGGGTTTGGCTCCACAAAATATGAAAGTGTGATTTTGAGCTTAAATTCCTGCTCAGCATATTCCTCAAGGATGTCGCGTGGCCAAGGCAACGCGTAATAGTGGCACTCGTTGAAGACTACGCTGCCGTTCGGTTTTCGCCGGTAAGGCTGGATCGTCCTCTGGGCAACAAGTGCAAGATCGCTGGATGCAGAGGCCGTGGCGCGTTCATAGGAGGGCACTCCATAGCCAAAGGTCCGTATCAGCTGCTTGCGTGCGCGCAGGCTATTTACAGCGAAGAGCCTCTGCGCCATTGGCTCCGTCCAGTCAGCGCTGTGAACGATCAAGCCCCGGATGGTTTCCGGCCAAAACTCATGGTGATCCGCTTTCAAACGAGCTGCCATACGGGCGGCTTGTGCGGTCGCTGCACTCGTAGCCCTAAAATTCACGATAGGCAGGCGATCAGCGTCCGCACCCGTCGTCAGTGGCTCAAGAGACGGACAGTCCACGAGGTCCTGCCCGTTTTCTGAAACGGCACGGTTGCCCGCCTCGAAAACGACCTCAGGCTTTATCGGTGACTTGCCCGGATGCCACGATGTCGAATTTCGTGAAAACGGGCTGATGTCGCCGACGCTCGCGACGGCCCGATAATTTGCAAAGTACGGGTCGGCGGGGTCGATCTCAGTCTTATCAGTATAGCCACCGACAGTCAGGGCATTCCAAGCCTGGGCGGGATCTTCGATAGGGTAGTCCTCGAGGACGCCGAGACGAGCAGCCTGCATGGCGTTGCGGACATTGCCGCCTGATATGCAAATCAGCCGCCGAGGCCTATCGTCCTCATCACCAAAAAGATGCCCGCCAGCGGCACGGTCAACGCATGCGCTCCAGCTACTAGCACGATCACCGCTACGGTCTTCATTTGTTACAGCCATACAAAAAACGCGTCGTCTTTCCGGGTTCTGAACCTCAGCAAGCGCAACAGCATCCATTGTGATAGATCCGTAGCGTGCGGGGTCGTTGGGACCAAAACCGTCAGCCGGCAATATGCGAACAGATTCCAGACGATGAGAAAGCGTGTGCTCTCCTCTGTCTTGAAGCCGCGGAAAAAGGTCGCCGTGCAAGGCGAGACCTGCCATCGGCGTACCGTGACTACAATGTAAATTGTCCGTCGCGGGCCATTCAGGCCTGACACTCATCAGGTCAGTTTCGTCAAGCGCTGGCTCAATAAGGACATGCGCCCTGTTTACGCCGGTGTCGAGCAAGCAAACGCGAGGCACATCAGCGCCTGGCCAGACCGTGCGCTCAGCAAGTTCGTCCGCCCAGTCGTGCTGATTCTCGCGCTCATCTTCTAGATAAAAGTTCGGAGTATCGGAGCCGCGGCGTAATTCCCCGATGCCATCGGCGACGATCAAGGCAAGTTCGATATCCGCTCGCCTAGCCAGAACGGGCAGAATGCTCGTCTCCGGAAAGTGCAGCCAGCGATCCTCATGGGCGAGACGGCATTCCATACGCCGGAATACAGCAGCAATATCCGTAACCTTATCCGAATCGCACCAAACCTCCCACCAAATGCCCTCATGAGCATGTTCCGGGAGACTCGCCGGATCGTCGGTCCAAAATGAAAAAAGCCGGGCACGACGAATGGTCTCAATAGGATCGACAAAATCTTTTCGCCGTGGCTCGCCCTTACCGGTCAGTTCACCGGTCGCATAATCATCGAAAATAGTATCAAGAACCGGGATGGACTCGTCTGGAATGAAGACGACAGCGGAGACCCTGTCGTTTTCCTCGTCGATCTTGGTTGCTCCAACAACGGTGTGCTCACGTTTCCGCTCTAGCTTTTGAGCTTTCGTGCCTCTCTTAAGCTCGATCTCATAGTACTGACCTGCGCTTGGCGTGAGACCCTCTGGAAGAGCGGTCTGTTCACGTTCCACCTCACCTTGGAGAAAAGCTGTCTGGAGCTGCTGACGAAGCATGCTCCCGTGCTCTTCCCTGAGACGCGGCGCTCTGCCATCGCCGATATTTTGTGGAGGCGAGGTATAGCGTCCAGGAACGGCGGAGTTGGAAATATCGAAATGCGGCTTGTCGAAAACTGGCGGCATGAATACCTTTTAGTCGTTGTACTTCATGTTTGAGAAGATATCTTGCATCTCCCGCCGCTCTTTCAGACGTTGCAACACCTGATCGGTCGTGATGGTGCTTTGCTCGTCGAGAATAGCTGCTTTCACAGCATCTTCAGCCGCTTTTACAATCTCCGCTTGGCTCAAACCGGCGGCAGCCTCAACCACTTTTTCCCATGCCACCCTTCCAGTTTTGAATGGCCGGAGCCCCATCATCACGATCCGCTTGATATCTTCATCTGTTGGCAACTCGAAGCTAAGGACGAGGTCAAAACGCCGCAGAAGTGCACGGTCAAGAAGCTCTGGGTAATTCGTCGCACCGACGACTAGGCTATCCGTCGAGTTCTCTTCCTCCATATATTGCAAGAAGGAGTTCAGGACACGTCGCATCTCTGCAACGTCGTTCGTCGCATTTCGCTTACCGCCAACAGCATCAAACTCGTCAAAAAGATAAACCCCGCGCCTTTTTGCGGTCTCGTCAAACACAAGCCGCAGTTTGGCGGCAGTTTCACCCATGTAGCGGGTGATAAGCGTCTCCAGTCGAATAACGAACAACGGGAGGCGGAGCTGTCCAGCGAGCGCTTCAGCAGTCATTGTCTTGCCCGAACCTGGCGGACCAAGGAAAAGCACACGGCGACTTGGGACCTTTCCATGCTCACGCAGCCAATCGCGACGGATCTGCTGACGCACGAGGTCATCAAGACGTCCCCCTAGTCGGGCGTCCAGCATAACGTCTTTGAGAACGTAGCGAGGCTCCCGATGCTCGATGATGCTTTCGAGTTCACCGCGTGGCTTGGCAAACTGGATGGGAACACTGGTCCCTGAGCTAGACCGAGCCGCATCGACAGCGGCGCGCAGTTCACGAGCCGTCGTCTTATGTCCCTGCCGCGCTTCGGATGCCGCGATCTGCAAGGCAATAGAATAGAACTGCTCGTCGTCGCCATCCGCACGACTTTGCAGCATTGCCAGTATTTGCCTTGCGTTCGACACGTCTCGCTCTCTTTTTCTGCCCTATAACCAACAACTTAGCCTACCGATATGTTAGCACGGTCTTGAGTGTTTTGACATAAAAAACTATTGCACTTTAGACACATGCCATCTTCGAGCGCAGTCGCTATTTCGCGCCTGAAGGTACCGACCCTGCTAACCCGTAAGGCTCTTCCACCATCGAAGAGGCTTGGCGGTGGGTGCATAGCTTCGTGTAATGGTACAACCACTAGCACCGGTACATGCTAACGCCGGCACAACACCTCGCCACCGAGACTCTAAGGTGCCTACCAAATGCCACGTGGCGCGTGTAGCCCCCCGCGCGCGGAGGTGGAAAATCCGGGAGCGCTCCCGGCAGCAACGGCGCGAGGCTGCTCAAGAGGTGAGCAGTCCAGTCCATTCATCCTGCCGTCGTGGAGGCCCTCGCGTGGCTCAACCCCGGGGCTGAATTCCACACTCAACGGCGAAGAACCCAAAAAAATCACCTGCACTGGATGTCATCAAAGCGCCTCCTCATGAGAAGCGCCATGGCGGCGAACAAGTCGTCAGGTTACACATAGCCGCGTTCGGATTTATACCCCTCGCTACTACCGACCACGATGTGATCGATGACCCGGATTTCCACTAGGCCCAGCGCTTCCTTCAAGCGCTGTGTGATGCGCCGATCGGCATCGCTGGGCTCGGGATCGTCGCTTGGGTGATTGTGGACCAGAATGACAGATGCGGAATTGTTGGCAAGGGCCTTCTTGACCACCTCTCGCGGGTAGACGCTGGCCGCATCGATGGTGCCGCGGAACAGCTCCTCAAATTTGATGACCCGATGCTGGCTGTCGAGGAAAATGGCACTGAACACCTCGTGCTCGTAGTCCTGCAGCAGGATCTGCAGGTACTCGAAGGCCAGCGCTGGCTGGGTGATCTTGCGCCCCCTGGCCAGCCGGCGACGGGCGAAGGCTTGGGCGATGCTGAGCAGCTCTGCTTCGGTGACCGGGGCGGTAATGTCATAGGTGCCGGCGACTTCGCCGGCACTCAGCTTTCGGTGGTTCATGATTGCTCTCCTTAGGCTGCCATCACCTGAGCCATGCGGCGCTCCATTTCTTCGTAAAACGCCTCGACCCGCTCGGCGATGGTGCGGATCATCGCCTCGTCCCGGTAAGCCCGCTTCACGAACAGCGGCATGCCGGGCCAGTAGCTGACGAAATCGATCCACTCCCGCTCGCTGACCCATAAGCCGCCCTGGCATTGCGCCACGTGCTCCTGGGGTAGCTCGTCGTCCAGCAGCAGTTCGATCTGATACTTGGGTAGCTTGGTCTTGATCTCCGCCAGGCCGTTGCTGTCCACCAGGCAGTCCGGCGAGTAGCCCACCCCGTGGTTGAGAATGATGCCGACCTGCTCCAGCCGGGGCAGGCCGGCGGCTTCCTGGTAAAGTTCACGCGCGACCGGCTCCAGTTGGTGGCCACGCTGGGTATGGGCATTGCCCGGGAAGGCATCTGAGGGTTCCCCGGTGATGCGTTCACCGATCAGTTGATGCATGTAGCTGATGGCCCCGGTACCGAAGCCTCCCGGCCCCTTGCCCTTGACCAACAGCGTCTTCAGCTCGGACATGGTGACGATGCCGAGACGGGCGGCATGCCACTCGGGCGTGCCCTGTTCCAGTGTTAGGATCTGCATGACGATCTCCTTAGGTGACATGACGGCATAGCGGCGAGGGAGGACCCCTCGCCAGTGGCTCAGTGACGTTGATGGTTGGGTAATGCCCGCTTCTGCAGGGAGGCGCGTAGCTTGTCGAAATCGCTGCGGGGGACTCGCTCGACGTCGCCGTACTTGCCGACGAACCATTCCTGGGTGGTGACGGGGCAGGCGGTGATCAGCTGCTTGAGCTGAGCCGCCTGGAACGCGGTGACTACCTTCACCGGTGGCGCAGCACCTTGGCCGTTGTCGTCCTGCCCGCGGGTGGTGATATTGAGCAGCGCACACAGCACGTAGCGCTTGCCATAGCTGGTGGAGGAGCCAAACGCCTGCACGGCGTTCTTGTTGCCACTGACATCGGCCGGCAGCAGCATGCTGGTCTCTTCCCGATGCCCTTCCTGGTGCATCAGTACACCGGTGATCTGAATGCCCCGCTCCTGGGTCTGGATACGGAAGCTCACCGCGAAGCCGTGTCGCTGGATGATCGGCCGCACGGTG
Organism: Halomonas sp. BC04; assembly: GCF_000568385.1. Classification (NCBI taxonomy): domain Bacteria; kingdom Pseudomonadati; phylum Pseudomonadota; class Gammaproteobacteria; order Oceanospirillales; family Halomonadaceae; genus Halomonas; species Halomonas sp. BC04. The sequence continues at coordinate 10,801 of NZ_AZQX01000124.1, read as the reverse complement.
TCGACGATGTCCTCCAGGGTGGCGTAGGCCCCGTTGTTGCCCTGGCCACGCTCGGTAATGCTCGGCAGTTCCGTCTGCATGGCCGCCATGGCGGCGCTGTAGGCCATCAGTGCCTGGCGGTCGAGCACACGCTCCTGCATCTGCAGCAGGCGCTCCATCTTGTCGATATCGACGTCTGGGTTGAGGGCGGCACGCTCGATCACCTGGATGATCGCGGTGCTCTCCTGGAGGGGTTGGATAACCGGCACCTTGCCGGCGGACTTGGCTTGCTTGGGGTTAATAGGCGTTGCCATGGAAATCTCCTTAGCGGTAGCGGTTGATGACTTCGTGAAGCTGGTCCACAGGGACCGGCTCCAGTGACACGACCACGCGATAAACCTGGCCCTCGGCCATCACGTGGGTCAGGGCTTCTGTTTCTCCGGCCCCCAGCAGCTGGCGGGTCAGCTGAGTCAGGGCGCGGCAGATCTCGAATGTCATGGGCGGTTGCATTGGCACCTCCGAAAACAGAAACGCCCGGCCTTGAATGGGCCGGGCGCTATGACGTGATGAGGATGTGGGATCGTCGATAGGGGATGGAATGCATAGAACAGCTGACGACGATCAGGCCACCAGTGCCATGGCGGACTCCAGGGCCTTGTCCTTGAGGCTTGCCCCCTGGCCGAACCAGGCGGAGTCCATGCGGTAGTCGTTACTGCGAGCCCGCTTCTCGTGGTCGACGTACTCGGTGATGGCGTTGAGCAGGCCCCAGGCCGTGCCCTGCGCGGTACACAGCTGAGAGCCACGCCCTTCGCCGTGGTAGAGCTTCTGGACGCGGTTGAGAGCCCGGTAATTGGGCAGCTTGGAGGGATCGTCCAGCGGCGCCTCGGTATTGCAGATCACCGATTGGAAGTAGGCTTGCACTTCCTCCTGGCTGACCTTGCGCTCGGCCAGGGTCTTGATGCGATACATGAAGTCGTCCCACTGGGCGACCGAGATGCCCAGTTGCTGCTTGACCCGCTGCGGATTGAACTCGGTGCTGTGGGGCACCTTCACGCCTTGGGTCATGCCATCGACGGCTATGGTCAGGGTGTTGTTGCAGACCACTCGTACCGAGGTGGGTGTTGCCACCGTTGCCAAAGAGCCGTCACAAGACGTGGCCAGCAGCAGATAGGCGTTGACCTGATCCTGGCCCTTCAAGGCCGTGCCCAGCCCACTACGGGCCAGTGCCCAGAACTTGCGACCGCCCTTGAGCACCCCGGCCGTTTCCAGCTCATAGCCGGCGTACTCGGTCAGATCCCGGTAGAACTCCAGTACCTCCTCCGGCTGGACCACCTTGTAGCGCTGGGACACCACCGACAGTGGGATCCGGGTATCCGAGCGATAGAGCACCTTCTGCTCCGGGAAGGAGTGGATGCTGCCTAGGTGCCCAGCACCATCGGCGATGAAGCGCACCGGGGATTCCTCGATGTGCCAGTCCATGCCGGCCTGCTGCCGCCAGACCTCCAGCGGTTGATGACGCGACAGCTGCTGCCCCAGACCGTGCCAGGGGGTATCACCGACGTAAGCCATTTGTTCGATCAGATGTGCCATGAGAAATCTCCTCGACGAAAAAAGCCGGCAGATCGCCGGCAGTAATGGATGAAAGGGAAATGACAGGGTCAATTCAGTACGCGGAAGGCGTGGCCACAGCCCAGGCACAGCCAGGGCGTGCCCTCACCGGGTGGAAAAAGGTGCTGAATCATCTGCTGTCCGGCGGCTGCGCCGGCGATACCGCCCGATGCTGCGGCCACCACGGCCGCGGCAATGCGGGTCATGGGGAAGTAAGCGGATGCCGCCATCAGGTGGCTGGGGGCGTAGAGCGAGATGTAGCACCCTTGAGGGAGCCGACCAGGGCACCGGCAGCGGTGCCCAGCTTGCGAGCGGTCTCGAGGTTCATGACACGCTGCGCGTCACAGCGCGAGCAGGGCGGGGGCATATCGGGTCTCCTGTGCCGATGAAACGAGCCCGGGGAGGGCTCAGCTCACAGGAGTGATATAGGTCTGAAAAAAAGTTTACTGACCTGCGCAATAACCTGAGCGAGTTACGAGCGGCATGAACTCGTGTTTATCTCATTGAAAAAATTAGGATTATTTTTTAGCGACTCTCGATGAAATCGGCGCTTCAGCACTCGGCCAGAATCCGCATGGGGTGTGGGCTGCGCCCACCTGCATTGCCGCTCCGTCAAAGGTATTTCATTACGGTTTAGTAATATGCGTAAGCAAAGGAGGGAAATAGAAAGAACAGGGAGGAGGCCTACAAGCTGACGACCTACCCCCAGAGAGAAGTCGAAGAGAGGAAACCAAGGAAGCTAAATACCAGGTGTCGAGCAATACCAGAAACTCAGGCGACACGACTCGCCTGACAAGTCAGCGATAGCCAAACCCGATCCAACCCGCTTGGCCAGCGAAGCGTTGACCACGCGGTATTCCCGATCACCTCACGCGCCTGAGCGCTACCCTTGCCCTCCCCCGGGCGATGCCCTGCAGCAAGACGATGCCCGCGCTTTGTTGGCACGGCATCGAGCTGCATATCTGTTACCAACTTTCCAATGACCTACCCCTAGTCTCCCTCCTGCTTGAGCGCCGTAGGCATGGCCATGGGTAACGGTCGAGGAGTGATCTGATGCTGTTTTCACCCACCGTAGGGAACCGCCCCCGTAAACGCCTCCCGGAGCGCCCTGACCTGCTGTTGCACTGGGCCCCCCACTACCGCGACCTGCTCGTGCAGACCCAACGCGGGCCGTTAATCGCAAATTACCTGGAAACCTTGTACCAGGTCATGGAGTGGGCCCGTCAGAGTAATAGCCGGGTGTTGGCGCTGCGCGTGGATCTGCGCTACCCGGTCGAGATGCCCGTGGCCAGCCACCATGCCACTAACCTCGACTTGATGAATTTCTTGTTCTACCTGAGTGAGGAGCTCGACCATGCCGGAACCACAAACCCGCACGATATGCGCTATGTCTGGTGTCGTGAGCAACACCTGAGTGACAAGCCACACTACCATTTGCTGCTACTTCTTAATGGCGATGCCTATAAATTCTTAGGAAAGCGGAAGAAAGAACCGGCAGAATTCAAGGGGTGCGATATCGATATTCCACCCACCGAGGGTGCTCAGAAAGATAATCTCTATCAACGTATCGAAAGATCATGGGGCCGAGCCATTGGCTGGCCCAAGATGAAAATGAAGAGGCTAGTGCATGAGGCCGAAAATAAGTGGACAAAGAAACCCTACAGATACCACTTCAAACGTGACGATCTCGCCACCTTCGCCGAGGCGTTCTACGGCGCAAGTTACCTGTGCAAGGTCCACAGCAAGCCCTTTGCGCAGCGCATTCACTGCTTCGATCATAGTCGGAGTTAGCAGTGGCGGCAGAATGTCCAGAATCAGGGGTTGTCACCGGGACTGAATTGAGAGAATGATTCGCAGGATTTGACATACTCTGCTTTCCCAAGCCCGCATCTAGACTAAGGTTTAATCCAATGAACGCTCACAAGGCCATGCCCATCACGACACCGTCAGGAGGTACCACAACCACACCGACATGATGTCGGATGATGGCAACACAATCAGTCCTCACAGAGGATCGCCTTTCCAGAGGCGATTCCCAGACAAGCCCCTACTCACCAGCATTCACAGCGCTGCTCATGAGCGCTGACTCCCTTTAATCGCAATGTGGCCCCTACCCAGGGGCCCAGCGACTACAGGCCCATACCTCAACGAATGACCGCACCCACTGCCCACCGCTTCATTGTGGGGAGGGCCGTGTGCGCGTGTGACATGCCTACCGACCCAGGAGAGCCCCATGTATCCGTCCTTTCCCAAGTGCCATCCCGACAACTCCAAGCTGCGCCTCTACTACGATAACTGGTACCGAGGGCTACCTGTCCAGCAGCATGCGCTGGGCCCACAGATCGAGAACTACCTGGAAACCACCCAGCGGGTCCTCCAGCACACCATCAATCAGCAGTGCCGCACGTTCGTGTTCCGCCTTGACCTCCGCTTTCCGCAGGCCATGCCGGTGGGACCCATACACGCCGACAATGCCTGCCTCAGCCGGTTCTTCTATGCCCTGCGCAAGGAGCTGGATGCCGCAGGCACCAAGTACCACTCCGAGATCCGTTACCTTTGGTGCCGGGAGCAGGACACCAGCGACAAGCCCCATTACCACTTGCTGCTGTTGCTCAACTACGACGCTTTCCGCTCGCTGGGCAGCTTCTCGCCCTCCTTCGACGGGGGATACGATCAGAACAACCTCTACCACCGCTGTGTGCGCGCCTGGAGCTGGGCCATCGGCTGGCCGCTCGATGACATGGCAGGAAGGGTCCATGTCGCCACCAACCACCTGACACGCGAGCCCTGCGTGTACTGCCTGCACCGTGACGACACGGCGACCTTCGCGGCGGTGTTCTACGTGGCAAGCTATCTGTGCAAGGCCTATTCCAAACTCGTCGCCAAGGGCTATCGCTGCTTTGATGGCAGCCGGCGATAGCGAGTAGCGTCAGATTCGACAGCCTCTTCGCCACGATGCTACGCCTGACTAACCGGAGGACGCGACATGCCAGATGCCCAGGCGCTGGCTTGCTTACGACGGCGTAGCCATACGGCGAAATCGCTTACTACCGGGTCCAGCTTGACCAGCGATCGAGTAGGTGAGGTGGCGTCATCCCGACGCTTGGCATATCCATACAGCCGCCAGGCGGCCTGACGATATTGATTGTCGGGGATCAGACAGAGGTCGAGCGACGTCATATCAACGGCATCATGCGAAGCGCAGGCGAGTTCGAGAAAGGCTCGAAGCTGTAGGGCCAAGTGACGGGCGAGGGGATAGAAGAGGGTCACTTGGGGTGGCAGCGCATCAGGATCGCCACCCATCGTCGAGGTATCTTGGGGCCACCGTGGGAAATCGTCGACGATGGCTCTGACCAGGTCGGGGTGAGGCACCGCCACATCACCGATGTTCAGCGCATCACTTCCCTCGCTGCGGGCCAGCAGTAGCAGGGCATAGGCCTGCAGGCGGGATTGCAACCAGTGGGCCAAGGCCTCGTCATAGTGTTCCGCCAACCACGCCCCTTGTGCACCGACTCGAAACCCGCCCGGCAGCAGGTGCTTGGCATCGTAGAATACGGCCTTGTCACCATCAGACAGTGCACGGGGCACTTGGTTATCAGAGGAGTTGCTTTCCAGCATCGCCACCACAAACAGAGCCTCTGCCAGCCCGTTGATCACGGTCAGCGGCGGCAAGGGCGCGTTCTTGCGACGCGGGGTGACGATCAGCAGATCCACGCACAGGCGGTCACGCCGGCCGAACGCGGGATGAGACAGGTTCAGCGTGAACAGCGACGTCCGTCGATCTCCCAGGCCCATCCGCCCTGGGTGGTAATGGCCTAACAGTCCCAGTCGCTTTAACTTGCCCAACTGACTGTGCAGCTGACTGCGTCCCATCCCGGTAAAGCGGGCCAACGCCGAGACGCCCAAACCAAAGACCTGCCCGGCACTGTCGGCGTGGGCGAGCAGCACCATCACCAGCCATCGATTGGCCGACGTGAGTTGATGTTTGCGTGCATGGCCTTTGCGCAGGTTCGAGGGCAGCGGGGATAGCAAGACCGCCCCTTCACCTCCCCCATCGTGGATTACGCCCTTCGGCGATTCGGCATCGAATAGCGTCGCCAGGGCTTGTGGGTTCGAGATTCCGTCGATCGGTGTCATCTTCTCAGCCGCGGCGACGTGATCCTCCGCCTTGTCCGCCGACGCGTCCAAATCGCTAACAGCCTCAATGCAATCTGCCAGTGGCACACTGGACTGCGGGGATGCGGCGAGCCTTGCCACTAGCGATGGCGTCACACGATATGTGTAACGCGGGCGTCCACGTCCATTGGGAGTCGGCGTCGCCTCAATCCACCCTGACGCCTTGAGCGCCTTGAGCGTTGTCTGCCCTTGGCGAACCGGCACCTGCAGCTTGGCCAGCAGCGCGCGGACCGTGCAGGTCACGGAGCGATCGAGGCCAATATGGCGCGACCATTGCCACAGCCACCAGCGCGTTTCTGGCGATAGCGACCCCCCATTTAGCCATAGCAAACAATACGTCATCCGGTCGCCTCATCCTGTAATGCTACGGGTCGGTATTCTAATTTAACTCCCATAATAAAGCGCTGTATATGGAATACAAAATGTAAACGTGACATTGTCACGTGACGTTGTCACATTTATTGGATGGTCGATTTGAGCCCACCAGATGCCACCGCTATACTCGTCGCTCAGCACAGGGCATGACAAGACACGCCCTGCTCCAAGCCGCCCTGCCATCAGAGTACAAGCATCGCCATGCCTCGACCGCCACATGTCTGGATCGACCGCCAGAACCCTGCCCAGCTGGCATGGATCATGGACTATCTCGGTCGTCACCAACGCGACTTCACCGTGCCTGTTGACCGACACTATCTACTGGATGCCAATGCGCTGATCGCGGCATTGGACGCACGCATGGATAACCCCCTCTTTCGCGAGCGCTATCGCAAAATGCAGACCGCCTGGCGGAAGCAAAAGTCGCGGCAAGCCCCCCATCGGAGGACGGTGACCTACCAGCTACACAACGAGGTGCTGGATCTTCTGGACAAGCTGGCAAGAAAGCGAGGGGGTACCAAGGTCGGGGTGCTGGAGGAGATCATTCAGGACGCCTGGTACCAGCATGACCGGGCGGCGAAGCAACTGAAGAAAACCAGCGCCAGCTACAAAGCCCGCTTGAAGGATCAGCGCACCAAGTACCAGCATGCCGAGTGGGTATATCGGGACACCATTGACGCCCTGCTTGAGGCACTGGCAGATAACATGGATCAGCGATGCTGCCTGGAGGCAGTGATTGGCGAGTATGACAACGCGCCGCTGGTGGGGACCGACAAGGCCGCCTACCAGTCGCTTCTCGAGGCGCGATTGTCGACGCTGGAGGCGCCCCTTCGCGATGTCAAGCTGCTGCGCCTCAGGAAAGGATCACTTGCTCATCGCCTATCAGAGAGGGCCCAAGCACGCAACATAGCAGCACCCCATGAGTGACCACATCGCAAGCTGGGGTATAGCTTTGGGAGAGTCTTCTTGGGGTACAACTCCTCATCAAAGCTGCAAAACAATCGAAAAACAGCCGTCGAATGTCTTCGCCGACCCACTACAATCGTAGCCTAATCAGGCATGGTTAATGAGGACAGGCTCGCTCACCCTGCCCTCTGGAACAGGGTCCACCGGAACCAAATAGTAAGCCATGACTTTTGAATAGGCCTTGAAAGCTCCACCGCAACACTCTGACTGGAAGTCCAGCTCTCCGTTCATCTTATTCTGGCTCAGCTTATCCATGACCGACGTCAAGTCGCCCAGAGGCTTTTCGCAGTATTGGCACAGCATGGCTACACTCCTTATTTAGCAACCCATTGCTGATGGGAGCCCATCATGATAGCAAAAAACCATCACGGTTGAAGTGTTTTTACATCCAAGTGCCTCTCAACGACTCCTAACGAACCCTCCTTCCTTCTTGAGCGCTCACAAGGAAAAAACGTTAGCAGCATGCATAAGCCTGTCAAAATTGAGCCACTCTCACCGACAATCTAAAGAAAAACCTATTATCTATCATCAACATTCAAATCGAATTTCAACAAAACTTTCCTCACTTTTACTGGCTCATCAAGGGGCTTATTCGCGTTTTCATTGTAAGCCGCCCTAAGCCTTGGTTCCTTCCAGATCATCAGCTGAACCTTATCCGAAAGCTCATCCTCATCACTTGTAATGGGAAGAGAGTATGAAGCGGCCATCTCCGCTAGCTCCTTCGCAATAACCTGCCCAGCCACTACATGGTTACGCCATCCACCGCGAGGGCGAAGCCGGCCTAATGATGACTCAATAAGACTACGCAGCAAAAGCTCCCTCTCTTCCTTTCTCTCCGCCTTGACTTGGTTCGCTTTCGGAGATTTCGCCTGATTGCTCTTGTCACGGATCGCCCGCAATAATCGCCATGCCGTGGCATGCTGCTGAGCACAGGCAAAGGCAGAGAGCATATCCTCACCAACTTTCATCGCCATGCCGAACTGAGAGATCTCGGAAAAATATTGCTTTATTTTTTGCATGTCGTGCTCGTAGAGGGCTCGAACAAACACTGCTTGTCGTATTGCAATTTCGAAGTGATAGTCGATTTTTTCATCAAGCGTATCCCTCTTTCTGACTGGCCGTATGATGACCGACCAGTCCTCTCTAGGACTGACTTCCCCGCTTGCAATTTTTTGCATCGCACCAACCACTTTCTCCTCCCTATCCACTGAATCAATCTCGCTTTCTGGCTGTTCATGAAGCAGAGCATCTGCGAGATCACCCGCTTTATCAAAGATCATCTGCCAAGGGTCTATGGTCATCACGTCACTCGCCTTTACCTGGAACAATCCGGTTTGTATAGCACCAGTCCCAGGCCGAGGCCACCGCCCCAGGCACACCGACTCAAATCACACATATTCACTAGAGTCAATAGCCCACCCTAAAGTCACGAGAGGATTAAGCAGCGCCGGTACGCGGATGAAAGCTGGTTGCAAAGATTAGGACATCAAGCCAGCCAATGAGAGGAGCAGCGATGACCGGAGCACTGTTACGACCCGATCAGGTCGCTGAATGGCTGGGCATGAGTCCGAGCTGGGTATACAGCAACAAGCATCGCATCGGCTTCGTCCAGATAGGCACCGCAGTGCGCTTTGAGCAAAGCGCAGTGGAGAGGTACGCTGAGAGCTGCAAGCGCGGCCCTCAGCCTGAGGAACGCAACAAATGGGAATCACAGTCAGATACAGGGAAAAGAGGAATCGGTGGGTGGTCACGGAAACGTACCACGGTCAGCGATATCAACGATCGTTTGCGGGGGATCGAGAGGGGGAGCGGCAGGCGCGGGAATACGCAGCGAAGCGCCAAGCCGAACTGAACGAAGCGGCTTTCCAGGGTGAGGCCATGGGGCGTCAGCCACGGCGCACCTTCATCGAGGGGCTCGAACGATGGATCGACGAATACGACGTGGCCAGCCAAGTGAAGGCCATCCGCCCAGTGGCCCACTACATGGGCGACCGGGTGCTGCTCGGCATGGACAGCGTCGACAAGGCTCGCGAGATGGCCAGAGATCTGCGCAAGCAAGGGCGTGCGCAGAGCACCATCAACAACCATCTGCAGGTTGTGAAGCGGGTACTGAACCTTGCCTATCGAGAATGGGGATGGCTGGACCGCCCCTTGGGCGACAAGATCCGCAAGAAGATGCCGAAGAACGAGCGGCACGTGTACCTGACCATCGAGCAAGTGAGTCAGCTGCTACAAGCCATCCCCGATCACTCGATTGTCGAGAAGCGGGTGATCGCCCTGGCAGCGCTCACCGGGCTGCGCCAGGGCGAGCTGTTGGCTCTGGATCCGCAGAACGTCCAGGCTGGTCGCATCCTGCTGCGACCAGACCAGACGAAGAGCGGCAAGGCTCGAGTGGTTCCGGTGCCGGAGGACGCCCGGGCATGGCTGGAAGAGCTACCCTTTGCGACGACCTACCCTCGCCTGCGAACGGTGTGGGAACATGCCCGCCAGGCCGTGGGGCGGCCCGATCTGCGCTTTCACGACCTGCGCCACAGCTATGCCAGCATGCTGGCCCAGGCCGGCGAGAGCATGACCACGGTGCGCGATCTGCTGGGGCATTCCAGCCTGATCGTCACCAGCCGCTACTCGCACATGTTCGATGCGGGTCTGGACGATATAGGGTCCCGCCTGCCGAGCTTGAGCGGGGCCTTCTGCGACCAAACTGCGACCACACACTAGAAAGAGGGAGGACAGAAACGCAAACAGCCGCCCGTAAGCGACTGTTTTCTAAGTGGTACCGGCGGTCGGACTCGAACCGACAAGGGCTTGCACCCGGCGGATTTTGAATCCGCTGCGTCTACCAATTCCGCCACGCCGGCAGCGCGGTGCATTATACGTGGCCGTGACGGCAGGTCAATCGGAAGGCCTGACGACACGGCCGATTTTCGGTATCCTTGCGGGCTTGTCCGGCTGCTCGACAGCCGCTTCTGCCGATCTTTCCTGCGGACCTGAACCTCCATGCAGCGCGCCGATTTCCATTACGAGCTTCCCGAGGAGCTGATCGCTCGCTACCCCTCCGAGCAGCGCAGCGACTGCCGCCTGCTGTGCGTGGATGGCGCCACGGGCGAGCTGGCTCACCGCCGTTTTACCGACCTGCTCGATCTGCTCGAGCCCGGCGATCTGCTTGTGTTCAACGATACCCGGGTGATTCCCGCGAGGCTGCACGGCCACAAGGCCAGCGGCGGCAAGGTGGAAATGCTGCTGGAGCGGCCGCTGGACGCCCACCGGGGGCTGGCACACCTGCGCAGCAGCAAGTCGCCCAAGCCCGGCACCGAGCTGATCTTCGAGGGCGACATCCACGCAGTGGTGGAGGGCCGCCGCGACGCCCTGTTCGAGCTGCGCTTCCTGGGCGAGACGCCGCTGATCGCACTGCTCGAGCGCCATGGCCATATGCCACTGCCGCCCTACATCACCCGCGAGGACGAGCTGGCCGACCGCGAGCGCTACCAGACCGTCTATGCCAGACGCAACGGCGCCGTGGCTGCCCCCACCGCCGGGCTGCACTTTGACGAGCCGCTGCTGCAGCGCCTGGCGGAGCGGGGCGTGGAGAGCGCCTTCGTCACCCTGCATGTGGGCGCCGGCACCTTCCAGCCGGTGCGCGCCGACGATATCGCGAACATCAGATGCATAGCGAGTGGATCGAGGTCAGCGAGGCGGC
>NZ_AZQX01000123.1:0-12738 GCF_000568385.1 Halomonas sp. BC04 | reverse complement strand
CGCTCGTACCGGTCTGGAAAGCTTCGTCAGTTTTCTGGCCTACCTGTCGATCAGCCTGGCGGTGCTGAACCTGCTGCCCATTCCGGTGCTCGACGGCGGCCACCTGCTTTATTATTTCGTGGAAGCGGTCCGTGGCCGGCCGGTTTCCGAGCGGACCCAGGCGATGGGGCTGCGTATTGGTTTGGCGCTGATAGCCACGCTGATGTTGATGGCGCTCTATTTCGATCTGATGCGTCTCTGGTAGCGAGCGACTCTACCCCGACCGGGGGCACAGGGAGAGGTGGAGCCAGGCTCCAACCTTGTCAGTCACCCGCACAAATGTATAAGGTGCCTGTCTGGACAGGCAGGCGGATCAACGCGAGCGAAGCGACTGCATGAATATCAAGACCCTCGGACTGGCGGCTCTGCTGCTGGCCGGTTCCAATACGGTGCTGGCCGAATCTTTTGAAGTGACCGACATTCGCGTGGAGGGGCTGCAGCGAGTTTCCGCTGCCTCCGTCTTCAATGCCTTCCCAGTCAGCGCCCGGGATCGGGTGGATGACCGCGAGCTGGCCGAGGCGGCGCGCAGCCTGTTCGCCACCGGCTTGTTCGATGATATCCAGCTGGCCAGGATGGTGACGTGCTGGTCATCCAGGTGGTGGAGCGCCCCACCATCTCGCAGCTCAACATCAGCGGCAATCGCCAGCTCTCCGAGGATGACCTGCGTCGTGGCCTTCGCGAAGGCGGGCTTGCCGAAGGGCAGGTGCTGCAGCTCTCTACCCTTGAGGAGATCCAGCGCGAGCTGGAGGGCGTCTACCAGTCACAGGGCCGCTACAGCGCGCGCATCGAGACCAGCGTGCGTGAAATCGATGAAGGGCGGGTCCAGGTCGATATCGACATCAACGAAGGGGCCGTGGCCAAGATTCGCCAGATCAACGTCGTTGGCAACCGGGATTTCGACGACGACGAACTGCGCGGTGCCTTCGAGCTCAGCGACCGCCCCGGCCGTTTCTTCGGCTGGTTTTCGCGAGACGAATACTCCCGTGAAGCCTTGGCCGGCGACCTGGAGCGGCTGCGCTCCTTCTATCTCGATCGCGGCTATGTGAACTTCGCCATTACCTCCACCCAGGTATCGATCAGCCCGGACAAGTCGCGGATCTTCGTCACCGTCAATATCGACGAGGGACAACAGTATCGCCTGGGCGACATTCGCTTCGCCGGGGACCTGCAGATCAGCGAGCGTGAGGCGCGGGACCTGCTCCAAGTGGAGAGCGGCCAGATATTCTCGCGTAGCGACGTCACCGCCTCCACCGAAGCGCTGCGCTCCCGCCTGGGTGCCGAGGGCTTCGCCTTCGCCCGGGTCGAGGGTGTGCCGGAGCCCGGTGCCGACGGCTCGACGGTGGATCTCACCATAAGGGTCGATCCGGGACAGCGTGCCTATGTGCGACGTATCAACTTCATTGGTAATACCAGTACCCAGGATGAGGTGTTGCGCCGCGAGATGATCCAGATGGAGGGGGCACCCGCCTCCACCGAGTCGATCAGCCAGTCGCGCCGTCGTCTGGAACGCCTGGGCTTCTTCAGCCAGGTAGACGTGGATACCCAGCCGGTGGCGGGCGAGCCCGACAAGTTGGATGTCACCTATACCGTCGAGGAGCAGCCTTCCGGCTCGGTGTCGGCGAGCATCGGCTTCTCCCAGAGTGCAGGTGTCATCTATGGTGCCTCGCTGGCCCAGAACAACTTTCTGGGGACCGGCAACCGAGTCAACCTCGGTGCCCAGCGCAGCGATACCTTCACCAGTCTCAACTTCGGCTACACCAATCCCTACTGGACCCTGGACGGTATTTCGCGGGGCTACAACCTGTTTTACCGCGAGACCGACTATGCCGATTCGGATATCTCGACCTTCTCCACCGACGCCTACGGCGCGGGCATCAACTTCGGCTACCCGATCAGTGAACTTTCCCGGCTCAACTTCGGTGCCAGCATCGAGGACCTGACGGTCAAGACGTATCGAGACACTCCTTCGGAGATCGTGCGCTACGTCGATGAGCAGGGCGCCGATGCCCAGAGCCTCAAGCTGACCGCGAGCTGGACCCGCAACAATCTGAACCGGGGCATCATGCCCACCTCGGGCAACTACCAGCGTCTGTCGATGGAGACCGCGGCGCCAGGCAGCGATGCGGAGTACTACAAGCTGCGGGCCAGGGCGCAGCAGCTGTTTCCCTTGAACGAGGAGGAGACATGGGCGCTGAAATTCGGCACGACCCTTGGCTATGCCGACAGCATCGGTAGCGACCCCCACCCCTTCTACGAGAACTTCTTCTCCGGTGGCCTCGGCTCTGTGCGTGGCTTCACCGCCAATACCCTGGGTCAGCGCACCACCCCCCGCGAGGCGGGACGTGACCGTACCCTGGGTGGCAACGTACTGGTCGAGGGTAGTGCGGAGCTGCTTTTCCCGATGCCTTTCCTCGAGGACCAGCGGTCGCTGCAGACTGGCTTCTTCATTGATGCCGGTAACACCTTCCTGACCAGCTGTTACCCGGTGGTCGACGGCGACGGTCCCTCGAACTGCTCCTCGGGTGTCGACCTGGGTGAGCTGCGTTACAGTGCCGGTATCGGTCTTTCCTGGCTGACCCCGGTGGGTCCGCTGACCTTCAGTATCGCCGAGCCCCTCAATGACAAGAGCGGCGACGATACCCAGTTCTTCCAGTTCTCACTGGGTCAGACTTTCTGACCCGGCATCGACCAAGGAGTCGTTCATGCGCAAGTTGACTGCCATTCTCTGTGTAGGCCTGTTCAGTGTCTTGGCACTGCCGGCGCATGCCGCCGAGGTCGCCGTGCTGGACTGGCGCCAGGCGCTACTTTCATCCGATGCCGCCCAGCGCTCCATGGAGCAGCTGGAGAGCCGCCTTCGCGGGCAGCAACAGGAGGCCCAGGCGCTGGGTGAGGAGCTGCAGAGCATGCAGCAGCGCCTCCAGGGAGGCAGCTTCTCGGATGCCGAGCGCCAGGCGATGATGCAGGAATTCCAGCAGAAGGGCAGCCGCTTCGAGCAGCTGCGCCAGCAGATCATCGAGGAGCAGATGCGCTCGGAGCAGGAGTTCCTGGAGGAGTCAGAGCCGAAGCTGGAGCGGGCGGTGGAGCAGGTGATATCCCGTCATGGTATCCAGATCCTGGTAGACCCCCAGGGTGTGCTTCACTCCGAGGTTGACCTGCCAAACCTGACTCGGGAAGTGACCGACATCCTCAACTCGCTCAACTGATCTGTCACGGCGGCTTGCCGCCGTGCTCTGCTGACTATCGGGTCTTCATGACGCAACCTGCCCCCCCACAGTTCACCCTCGCCGATCTTGCCGAACAGCTCGGAGCACGGCTGGTGGGTGACGGCACGCGCCGTATCTCGGGCCTGGCTACCTTGCAGGATGCCGGCCCCGAGCAGATCGCCTTCGTGGCCAATCTTTCCTACCTCAGGGGGTTGCACGACACACGTGCTGGCGCGGTGCTGCTACACCCCGAGCATGCGGGCGATTGCCCGGTGGACCATCTTGAGCTCGACAACCCCTACCTTGGCTATGCCCAGCTGTCACGGCTCTTCGACCCGTTCCTGGCCCGCCCGGCGGGCGGCATCCATCCCACGGCAGTGGTGGCCGAAGACGTATGCCTGGGTGCCAGGGTTGAGATTGGTCCCCAGGCAGTCGTCGAGCCTGGCGTTGAGCTGGGCGACGAGGTCGTGATCGGTCCCGGTTGTGTGGTGGGGGCGAATTCACGTATCGGCGCCCGGTCTCGCCTGCATCCCAACGTGACCGTCTGTCACGGAGTCACCATCGGTGAGCGGGCCATCCTGCACAGCAACTGTGTCATCGGAGGCGACGGCTTCGGTTTCGCCCATGACGGAAAGCGCTGGCACAAGATTGCCCAACTGGGCGGCGTGGTGCTGGGCGACGATGTCGAAGTCGGCAGCTGCTCCAGCATCGACCGCGGGGCGCTGGGCGACACCGTCATTGGCAACGACGTCAAGATCGACAGTCAGGTGCAGATCGCCCACAACGTGCGCATCGGCGACCACAGCGCCCTTGCCGGTTGTGTCGGCATCGCCGGTTCGACACGGGTGGGGAGCAACTGCATGCTCGGTGGTGGTGTGGGGCTTGCCGGCCATCTGACGATCTGTGATGGGGTACAGGTCACCGGCATGAGCCTGGTGACCAACTCGATTCACGAGCCGGGGGTCTACTCGTCGGGTACCGGTGCGATGCAGAACGCCCAGTGGCGCAAGAATGCGGTGCGCTTCAAGCAGCTCGACGATATCGCCCGCCGCCTGGCCAAGCTGGAAAAGCGCAACCCGGAGGGTTGAGACGAAGTCTGGCGACGCTATAATCCTTCGCCTGCCTTTGTCTCCCTGCAGGCATTCTGGAAAGCCGGATGCAACATGCAAATGCTGCTCCGGCTTTCCTACTTCCTTTCAGAGGTCGCTACGATGGTAATGGACATCAACGAGATTCGTGATTATCTGCCCCACCGCTATCCCTTCCTGCTGGTGGATCGGGTCACGGAGCTGACACTTGGCGAACTGATCGTTGGCTACAAGAACGTCAGCATCAATGAGCCGTTCTTCAACGGTCACTTCCCGCACCACCCGATCATGCCCGGTGTGCTGGTGCTCGAAGCCCTGGCTCAGGTGTGCGGCATTCTGGGGTTCAAGACCGTCAACAAGCTGCCCGCCGATGGCTATGTCTACTATCTCGTGGGCAGTGACAACGTGCGCTTCAAACGCCCGGTCATGCCCGGCGACTGCCTGGTGCTGGAGGCTCGTGTGGAACGTGAAAAGCGGGGCATCTGGAAATTCGCCTGCCGTGCTACCGTAGGAGGCGAGCTGGCCTGTGAGGCCGTCATCATCTGTGCCGAGAGGAAGGTTGCTTGATACATACCACTGCCATCGTCGATCCCCGTGCGCGCCTGGCCGAGGATGTCGAGGTCGGACCTTTTACCGTGATCGGGCCCGACGTCGAGATCGGGGCCGGCAGTCGAATAGGCCCTCATGTCGTGATCAAGGGGCCGACCGTGCTGGGCGCTCGCACCCGCATCTTCCAGTTTGCTTCGGTGGGCGAGGATTGCCAGGACAAGAAGTACGCCGGGGAGCCGACGCGACTGGTAATGGGGGACGACAATATCATCCGCGAGGGGGCGACGCTGCACCGCGGCACCGCCCAGGATCGAGGTGAGACCGTCATTGGCTCGCGCAACCTGATCATGGCCTATGTCCACGTGGGGCATGATTGTCTCATCGGCAACGACTGCGTGCTCGCCAACCAGGTGACCCTGGCCGGTCATGTCACCCTGGGCGATTTCGTCATATTGGGCGGGCTCGCCGCGATCCACCAATTCTGCCATTTTGGCTCTTATGCCATGGCCGGCGGTGGCTCGATCATCACCAAGGACACGCCGGCCTTCGTGATGATCAACGGCAACCCGGCCAGGGCTCATGGCCTCAACCTGACGGGGCTGAAGCGCCGTGGTTTCTCGAAAGAAGCGATCAAGGCGCTGAGCGAATCCTACAAGCTGGTCTATCGCCAGGGGTTGACCGTCGAGCAGGCGCTGGTTGCCATCCGCAGCCGTTTCCCGCTGCCCGAAACCGAAGCCTTTGCCGCCTCCATCGAGGTGTCCTCCCGTGGCATCGTGCGCTGACGTGGACGTGATGCGGCCATGACGGTGAGACGTGTCTATATCGTGGCCGGTGAGCTCTCCGGCGACAATCTGGGTACCGGCCTGATGCGCGCCCTCAAGGCACGCCACCCGGATGTGGAATTCCGTGGCATCGGCGGACCGGGCATGATCGGCGAAGGTATGGAGAGTCGCTTTCCCCTGGAAACCCTCTCGGTGATGGGCCTGGTGGAGGTGATCAAGCACCTTCCCGAACTGATCCGCGTGCGCCGCCACCTCAGGGCGGATGCCCTGGCCTGGCAGCCGGATATCATGATCGGAATCGATGCGCCCGACTTCAATCTCGGCCTGGAAAGGCAACTGCGTCAGGCGGGCATCACCACCGCGCACTATGTCAGCCCCACGGTATGGGCCTGGCGGCAGGGTCGGATCAAGGGGATCGCTCGCTCCGTCGATGCCATGCTCACCTTCCTGCCCTTCGAGGCCGCCTTCTACGCCAGCCACCGGATCCCGGTGGCCTTCGTCGGCCATCCGCTGGCCGACGAGCTGCCGCTGACCAACGATCGCGCCATGGCCCGCGCCGCGCTGGGGCTGGATTCAGGCACGGCCGTGCTGGCCCTGCTGCCGGGGTCCCGGGCCAACGAGATCCGCTTTCTCGGCGACACATTCCTCGACGCCGCCGAGCAGCTGTGCCGAACCCGGCCCGGGCTACAGGTGGTGATTCCTGCAGCGACGCCGAAGCGGCATGAAGAATTGAAGGCGTTGCTGGCGGCACGCCCCGGCTCGCCGGCCGGGCACTGCTGCTCGAAGGCCGTGCTCGGGAGGCCATGGTGGCGTCTGACGCCGTCCTGCTGGTATCGGGTACCGCGGCGCTGGAGGCAATGCTCTGCCACCGCGCCATGCTGGTGGCCTACAGGATGGCACCGGCCACCCACTGGCTGGCCAGTCGACTGGTCAAGACCGAATGGATCTCTCTCCCCAATCTGATCGCCCGGGAGACCCTGGTGCCCGAGCTGATCCAGGAAGCGGCCAGCGCGCCGGCCATCGCCGCACGCCTGGGCGAAATGCTCGACGATGACGACTACCGCCTGGCATTGGAGTCGCGCTTCGCCGAGATGCATGCCGGACTGCAGCGCGATGCCAGTCGCCGAGCCTGCGATGCCATCGAAGCACTGGTGGAGGGGCGCGCCCTCCCCGAGAGCGTGTCGCCCGCGAGTGCCATGGCCGCCGCCGAGGCGGGAGCGTCCCCAGGAGAGAGGGCACGGACCGATGACGCCCTGTGACCTCCCCCCCCTGGTCATCGACTACCAGGGCAGCCTGCTGGCGGGTGTCGACGAGGTGGGACGCGGACCGCTGGCTGGCGCCGTGGTGGCCGCGGCCGTGATTCTCGACCCGGCCAGGCCCATTGCTGGGCTGGCCGACTCCAAGCAGCTGACGGCAGAGCGCCGCCAGCGGCTCGACGGAGAGATTCGCCAGAAGGCCCTGGCCTTCGCCGTGGCCGGGGCGTCGGTCGCCGAGATCGATACGCTCAACATCTACCACGCCACCCATCTCGCCATGCGCAGGGCCATCGATGCCCTGTCGCCGGCTGCCGAGTACCTGCTGGTGGACGGTAATCGTCTGCCCGGGCATCATGTCCCCGGCCAGGCGGTGGTCAAGGGCGATGCCCGCCACCCGGCCATTGCCGCGGCCTCCATCCTCGCCAAGGTGGCCCGCGATGCCCAGATGATGGCCCTCGACGGCCGCTTTCCCGGGTATGGCTTCGCCCGCCACAAGGGCTATCCGACCCGCGAGCACCTGGCGGCCCTGGAGCGCCTTGGCGCGCTGCCCGAACACCGTCGCTCCTTCGGCCCCGTCAAGCGCCAGCTGGCGCTGTTCTAGCTAGCCCCTGATAGCGAGGGGCGCCGGGGATAGGCTCAAGGGGAGGTCCGATTCCAGGGAGGGAATCGGTAGCGTACAAGGAGGAATTAACAGCGCCTCCCCGCAGGCCTATCGCTGGATCAGCCCGAGCGAAGCAGGATGCGATAGCCTATGCCATACCGCAGGTCCAATAGCCTGGTTTCCGTACCGACCATTTACCGCCAAGCTTCGAGCCCCTTATGACCACGCCCTTCGTACATCTTCGCGTTCACACTGAATACTCGCTGGTCGACGGTCTGGTGCGGCTCAAGCCGCTGATCAAGGCCACGGCCGAGCGGGGCATGCCCGCACTGGCCGTCACCGATGAGGCCAACCTGTTTGGCCTGGTCAAGTTCTACCGCGGCGCCCAGGGCGCCGGGCTCAAGCCGATCATCGGCGCCGATCTGTGGCTGGCCAACCCCTTCGACGAGGGCCATCCCTTCCGCCTGACCCTGCTGGCCATGAACGATGTCGGCTACCGCAACCTCACCGAGCTGATCTCCCGCGGCTGGATGGAGGGGCAGCGACAGGGCAGGGCGCTCCTCGACCGTGCCTGGGTGTTCGAGCAGAGCGAGGGACTCATTGCCCTGTCCGGCGCCCGGGACGGCGAGATCGGCCGTCACCTGCTCTCCGATCACCGGGACGAGGCCCGGGCGCTGCTGGACGAGTGGAACGCCGCCTTTCCGGGACGCTTCTACCTGGAGCTGGTTCGTACCGGCCGCCCGCTGGAGGAGGAGTGCGTGCATCTCTCGGTGGCCCTGGCCACGGAGACCGGCACGCCGGTGGTGGCCACCAACGACGTGCGCTTCCTCGAACGCGACGACTTCTGGGCCCATGAGACCCGGGTCTCCATCGGCGAGGGGCGTGCGCTGGACGACTCGCGGCGCGAGCGGCGCTACACCGAGGAGCAGTACCTCAAGAGCCCTGAGGAGATGGCCGATCTCTTCTCGGACATTCCCGCTGCGCTCGAGAACAGCCTGATGATCGCCGCACGCTGCAGCGTGGACGTGCGGCTGGGCGAGATATTCCTGCCCGAGTTCGAGATTCCCGAGGGCATGACCCAGGACGAGTTCTTCCGCAAGGTCTCTCACGATGGCCTCACCGAACGGCTCGACTTCCTGTTCCCGGCGGAGCGTTATCCGCGGGACGGGGCGGAGTATGCCGAAATCGACGCCCGCTATCGCAAGCGGCTGGATTTCGAGCTCGACATCATCATCCAGATGGGTTTCCCCGGCTACTTCCTGATCGTGATGGACTTCATCCAGTGGGCCAAGGACAACAATGTCCCCGTGGGGCCGGGGCGTGGCTCCGGCGCCGGTTCGCTGGTGGCCTACGCCCAGAAGATCACCGACCTAGACCCGCTGGAGTACGACCTGCTGTTCGAGCGCTTTCTCAACCCGGAGCGGGTCTCGATGCCCGACTTCGACGTCGACTTCTGCATGGAGAAACGCGACCGGGTCATCGAGTACGTGGCCGACCGCTACGGGCGCAACGCGGTGTCCCAGATCGTCACCTTCGGCACCATGGCCGCCAAGGCGGTGGTGCGCGACGTGGCCCGGGCCCAGGGCCGGCCCTACTCGCTGGGGGACAAGCTCTCCAAGCTGATCCCTTTCGAGGTGGGCATGACCCTGGCCAAGGCGATCGAGCAGGAACCGGCGCTGAAGGAGTTCATCGACAACGACGACGAAGCCAGGAAATCTGGGAGATGGCAATCAAGCTGGAGGGGATCACCCGCGGCACCGGCAAGCACGCCGGCGGCGTGGTCATCGCCCCCACCAAGCTCACCGACTTTGCACCGCTGCTGTGCGACGAGGAGGGCAATGGCCTGGTCGTTCAGTTCGACAAGAACGACATCGAGGAGGCCGGGCTGGTCAAGTTCGACTTCCTGGGCCTGCGGACCCTGACCATCATCGACTGGGCGCTGGAGATGGTCGACAAGGTGCGGGCGGCGGCCGGCCAGGGGCCGCTGAACATCGACACCATCCCACTGGATGATGCCCCCACCTTCGAGATGCTCAAGCGCGCCGAAACCACGGCGGTGTTCCAGCTCGAATCCCGCGGCATGAAGGAGCTCATCAAGCGCCTGCTGCCGGACTCCTTGGAGGACATGATCGCCCTGGTGGCGCTGTTTCGCCCCGGCCCCCTGCAGTCGGGCATGGTCGACGACTTCATCAACCGCAAGCACGCGCGCGCCGAGATCTCCTACCCGCACCCGGACTACCAGCACGAGCTGCTCAAGCCGGTGCTGGAGCCCACCTACGGCATCATCCTCTACCAGGAGCAGGTGATGCAGATCGCCCAGGTGCTGGCGGGGTACAGCCTGGGCCAGGCCGATATGCTGCGCCGGGCCATGGGCAAGAAGAAGCCCGAGGAGATGGCCAAGCAGCGCGCCGGCTTCATGGAGGGCTGTGCCGCCAACGGCATCGACAAGGAGCTGGCGGGCAATATCTTTGACCTGGTGGAAAAGTTCGCCGGCTACGGCTTCAACAAGTCCCACTCGGCGGCCTATGGTCTGGTCTCCTACCAGACCGCCTGGCTCAAGTCGCACTACCCCGGTCCCTTCATGGCGGCGGTGATGTCCACCGAGATGGACAATCTCGACAAGGTGGTGCCGCTGATCGAGGAGTGTCGCCATCTGGGGTTGACCGTGACCCCGCCGGACGTCAACGTCGGCGGCTACAAGTTCACCGTCGATATCGAGGCCCGGGTAGTCTACGGCCTGGGTGCCATCCGCGGCGTGGGCGAAGGGCCCATCGGTGCCATCGTCGAAGCGCGCGAAGCCGGCGGTCCCTTCACCGACCTGTTCGATTTCTGCCGGCGGGTCGATCCCCGGCGCATGAACAAGCGTACCCTGGAGGCGCTGATCCGCTCCGGGGCGCTGGACAACCTGGGCCCCAACCGCGCGGTGCTCAGTGCAGCGATGGAGGCCGCGCTCAAGGCCGCGGCTCAGACCCAGACTAACCAGAACCTGGGCATGGTCGACATGTTCGGCGAAGCCTTCGCCGACGAGGCGGAGGCGGACCCCTACGAGGCCTATCGCCAGGTTCGCGAGTGGACCGACAAGGAGCGCCTGGCCGGCGAGAAGGAGACGCTGGGGCTCTACCTCACCGGCCACCCCATCGACGAGTACGAGCAGGAGCTCAAGCGCTTCGTCTCGACGCGTATCAGCGACCTCAAGCCCTCCCGCGAGCCGCAGCGGGTCGCGGGCCTGGTGGTGGGGGTGCGCACCATGAAGTCCAAGCGCGGCGATACCATGGCCTTCCTGACCCTGGACGACCGCACCGGACGCATCGAGGCCTCGTTGTTCGGCGAAATGTTCGAGGCGCTGCGAGGCCAGCTCGACACCGAGCAGGTGCTGATCGTCGAAGGGGAAGTCTCCAGCGATGACTACTCCGGGGGCCTGCGCCTGCGCGGCAAGGAGATCACCCCCATGGTGGCGGCGCGCAGCCGCTATGGCGAGGCCGTGGAGCTCTCCCTCGACGGGGGGCGAGTCAACGGACGGCTGGTCGACAACCTCCGAGACAGCCTCTCGCCCCATTGCGATGCCAGCGGCCTGCCGGTCCGGCTGCGGTATCGCAACGGCGAGGCCGTCGGCTGGCTGGAGCTGGACGCTCAATGGCGGGTCGCACCCTCTGACGAGCTGATGATCGCGTTGCGCGAGGTGGAAGGGCAGGACGGCGTGCGATTGAAGTATCGATAATCTGGCTGCGGGCCCCGGCGCCCCTGGCTAGCGATAACTCCACGCACCCTGCCTTGCGCCGTGCGGTGAGGGTGCGATAATGCCCGACACTCGAATTTTTGGCTTCCGGGGCAAGAGCGGTCGACATACCCCGGCGACAGCAATGACAAGGCGGCCTAGCCACTATGAATCCCAACTACCTCGATTTCGAACAGCCCATCGCCGAGCTCCAGGCCAAGATCGAAGAGCTGCGCCTGGTCGGCAACGACAGCCAGGTCAATCTCAGCGACGAGATCAGCAGGCTCGAAGAGAAGAGCCGCAAGCTCACCGAGTCGATCTTCAAGGACCTGAGCCCCTGGCAGGTGTCGCAGCTTTCGCGCCACCCTCAGCGGCCCTATACCCTGGACTACCTCGAGCACATCTTCACCGACTTCGACGAACTGCATGGCGACCGGCGCTTTGCCGACGATCCGGCCATTGTCGGCGGGGTGGCACGGCTGGACGACCGCCCGGTCATGGTCATCGGCCACCAGAAGGGCCGCGAGGTGAAGGAGAAGGTGCGCCGCAACTTCGGCATGCCGCGCCCCGAGGGCTACCGCAAGGCGTGCCGGCTGATGGAGATGGCCGAGCGCTTCAAGATGCCGGTGCTGACCTTCATCGACACCCCCGGGGCCTATCCCGGCATCGATGCCGAGGAGCGCGGTCAGTCGGAAGCCATCGCCTATAACCTGGCGGTGATGTCGCGCCTCAAGACACCGATTCTCGCCACCGTGGTGGGCGAGGGCGGCTCCGGCGGGGCGCTGGCCATCGGCGTCTGCGACGAGCTGACCATGCTGCAGTACTCCACCTACTCGGTGATCTCCCCGGAGGCTGCGCCTCGATACTGTGGAAGAGCGCCGAGAAGGCCTCCGACGCGGCCCAGGCCATGGGTATCACCGCCGAGCGGCTCAAGGAGCTGGGCTTCGTCGACACGCTGATTCCCGAGCCGCTGGGCGGTGCCCATCGCCATCCGGTCGATACCGCGGAGCGGGTCAAGACGGCGCTGCTGGCCAGTCTCGACCGTCTGGAGGCCATGGATACCGAGGCTCTCCTGGAGCGCCGGTATGAGCGCCTGATGAGCTATGGCGCACCAGCATAAGAGAGAGTCGCTACAGCCACTGATTGACGACGCCCTGGCGGAAACCCCGCCGGGGCGTGTCGTCTGGGTGGCGCTTTCGGGTGGGCTGGATTCCTCGCTGCTGTTGACCCTGGCGGCGGACGCCATTCGGCGCCATCCCCGCCGCCTCCATGCGCTCCACGTCAATCATGGGCTACAGGCGGGCGCCGACGGCTTCGAGATTCACTGTCGACGGCTCTGCTCCCGTCTCGGGGTGCCCCTGTTCGTCGAACGGGTAACCGTCCCGCTGACGCAGGGTCTGGGGCTGGAAGGGGCGGCGCGCCAGGCCCGCTATGCCGCCTTCGAGCGCCGGGTTGCCGCCGGCGAGACCCTCTGGCTCGCCCAGCACCGTGACGACCAGGCTGAG
>NZ_AZQX01000122.1:0-5616 GCF_000568385.1 Halomonas sp. BC04 | reverse complement strand
CAGGGCCAGCAGCAGCCAGGCCTGCCAGCGATCCGTGGCCAGGCTCGCCCGCAGGCCGCCCAGGGTGGTGTAGACCAGGGTGACCACCGCCACCCCGAGGATCACCAGCGAAGGCGGCACGTCGGAGAGCAGCGCGGCGATGGCGCCGATGGCGGTCAGCTCGGCGGCCAGGAAGATGGCCATGTAGGCCACGGAAACGAAGGAGACCCAGCGGCGCACCCCGGCGCCATAGCAGGCCTCGGCGAACTCACCGATGCTGCGCCCCCGGGGCAGGTGGCGTCGGATGGCGGGGCCGTAAAGCCCCAGTATCAGGAACGGCAGCGACGAGCCGATGGCGTAGCCGGCCAGCGCCACCGGTCCCACGAAGGCCCCGATCTCCGGCGGGGCGAAGAGGATCCAGGCGCCCATGCTGGAGGCCAGGAACGACAGGCCGATGGCCTGGGCGCCTGGGTGTTGCGGGCGGTCACGTAGTCATCGAGGGGGCCGTCGGCCCGACGGGCACGCAGGCCCAGAAAGGCAAAGCACAATAGCGCCGCGCCGAGCACGGCTGACGTCAGGTAGGGCATGTCGCACTTCCTCCGCCGGTATGAACCGGATCAGGTTCCAGGGTCAGCGCTTGGCTCTCTCAGCCCCGCCGGTTGCACGGCGAGACTCCCCTGGCGACAGTGAATGGATGGGTAGCTCAAGTTATGGGCAGAATGGCCGATATGACCTTCTAGCGTCCATGATTGATAGGACACGTGATGATATAACAAGCGATGATAGTACAGTCGCTGCATGCGAACGACCACTCTCGCAGAGAACGCCAATGCCGTTTACAGAAGCCAAGGAACACGCCCCCGGGCGGTTGCACGCCATCTTCGCCGACCCCTACACCGCTTTCGAGAACCAGGTGATCGAGCGGCAGCTGCACCTGCGGGTCGCCATCGATGCCCTGCTGTTGCAACCCATGACCGAGGGCCGGCTCCTGCTGAGGGTGATCCACGGCTGGGAGAACGGCAGCTTCGAGCCCGCCGACCTGGCCCATAGCGACCATGACATCGGCTCCCTCGACGATCTGCGCAAGGCGGTCGATCACTATCATCAGGCCTTCGAGGCCTCGCAGCCTTTCCCGCAGGATGACGACTCGCTGCTGGCTCGCCCGCTTGAAAACGCCATCATTCGGGCCGAAGCCAACGGCCAGGCACTCGACGAGGAGACCCGCACCATCCCCGCACGCTGGCCCGCCTTCGACCAGGGGCTTTATCTCTATACCTTCTTCAAGGTCTACCACCGCCTCACCTACGGCGAGGATGACTCCTACCGCACGGCACGCTGCATGACCCCGCACGCGCCCGCGAGATACACGAATTCCATCTAGAGGAGGGCGAGTTCGCCGTGGTCTCCCCCACCGAGGAGGAAGCCACCGCCGATACAATGCTGGTTCTGCATGAAAGCCAGCTGGTGCCCGTGCTGCAGTTGTTGGAAGGGTGCCAGGAAAACGCCTGAGGAGTTAACGCCGGAAGCACTCTTGGTAGTGCCAAGCGAGATAGTCGCGATTTGGAAAGGCTGATTTCGCCAGGGATAATAGCTGTCCGTCGATATCGCTGAGCTGCGCTTTGAGCTGACCATTCAACCGACTTCTGCCAACTCTGGGGAGACCCGGATACGATCCTCGGCATCGATAGCCAATAGGCCTTTGTCGAAGGCTCGGTCATGCAGGGCATTAAGGCTAAGTCCATTGGCTGGGTCTAGGCGGAACTCTGGGCGCGACTGCCAAGGCACGATATGACTGGCAATCAGCAAATCCTCGTGACGAAGGCCAGTAATGACACAGCGGGTGTCATAGCGAATCATCACCGCCTTACGGAATAGCGACTGCCCCACACGCCGTTTCTGCAAGACCACCGTATCCTGCCCGGTGTAATCGTTCTCTTGCTCGTCTCGCTCAACCTCGGCACCCAGCGCCAACCAAGCGGCTTCACACTCTCGAGCCACGGTTTCCGGCTCGGCAATAAAACGCTGCCAAAGCAAGCGGTCCTGGTGGGATGCCCCGGTCAGCCCCTTCTTGCCCAGCGCCAGCACTTCTGGATCGAGACTCGCATAGTTAGAGAGCTTCATGGCAACCGAGCTGGCCGAACGCCCCATTCGTTCGGCCAGCCAAATGACTTCCGATCGCTCCCGGTGTAATTGACCAAATGTCAGGCGACAGTAGAGAGACAGCGCCAGTAACCGGTGTATATCCGTCCAAGCTTTTCTTTCCGTTCCCATGTCTCCCTCCCTGGACTCAGGACCAGAGCTTACGCCGGGACCCTTGGAGCGTCCAGCGTACTCACTTCTCCCGCGGCACACGCCCCATCAGGTAGAACTCTTCGTTGGGTGGCGTGCCGGTGAGAGTGACCAGGCGGTTGGAGAGGCCGAAGAAGGCGGTGATGGCGCCGATGTCCCAGATGTCGTCCTGGGTGAAACCCGCATTCATCAGGCGGCTCTGCCATTCGTCGGTGAGTTCGCCCACGTCCAGGCCGCAGTGAAAGGCGAAGTCGAGCATGACCCGGTGGCGCTCGCTCAGCGAGGCGGTGCGGTGGTTGATGGCGACCTTGTCGGCCAGCAGCGGATCCTTGCTGTAGATGCGTACCAGTGCGCCGTGGGCCACCACACAGTAGAGACAGTGATTGCGGGCGCTGGTGGCCACCACGATCATCTCTTTCTCGGCCTTGGTCAGGGTTTCCGATTCCCGCTCCATCAGCGCATCGTGATAGGCAAAGAAGGCACGGAACTCGGCCGGGCGATGGGCCAGCATCAGGAACACGTTGGGCACGAAGCCGGCCTTCTCCTGCACCGCCAGCATGGCATCGCGGATATCCGCGGGCAGGTCCTGGATCGATTCGGGAATGGGAAAGCGGCTGATGGGCGTCGACATGGCGGGCTCCGGTTAGACATCGTTAGCGCTGCGAGTTAACGACAGTTAACGTCAACGTCAATTCATTGTCCATGCCTTGCTCACTCGCATGACTTCAATCGGCTACACGTCACCACCCGGTTGCGATGATGCGCCTTGGCCTCGTACATCGCCTGGTCGGCGAGGCGATAGAGTGTCTCCACATCACGCACCGCATCGCACCCGTGGCAGGCCACCAGGCCGAACGAGGCCGTGATTACCCCATAGGTGGACGTCTCATGGCGAATGCTCAGCCCTTGAAGGGCCTCGCGGAACTTCTCCAGCGCCTCCTGCCCCTCCTCCAGCGAGTCGACGGCCAGCAACAGCCCGAACTCCTCCCCGCCGAGTCGGAACAATCGGTCTCCGGCGCGGCGGAAGTAGTCCAGAAGCAGGGTGGAGACCCTGACCAGCACCTCATCGCCGGCGTGGTGGCCATAGGTGTCGTTGTAGAGCTTGAAGTCATCGATATCCATGACCGCAAACAGCAGTGGTTGGCCGCTGCGCCGACGTCGCTGCAGCTCCTCTTCCATCAACTCCTGGAACTGACGGCGATTCAACAAGCCGGTCAGCGGGTCGGTGCGCGCCATGACCGTGAGCTGCTGGTTGGCCTTTTCCAGCTCGTGGGTGCGCTGTTGGACCTGTGCTTCCAGGCGCTCGTTGAGCGAACGCTGCAGATCGAGGGTGGCGCGCTCGGCGGCGAGCTTTTCGTTCTTGAACTGGTTGATCTTCCAGGCCAGCCCCAGAGATAGCAGCAGGAACTCGATGCCCGAGCCTACCTGGACGGCGTACTCGGTGACGATATTGTAGGGCAGCACCCCCGCCACTCGCAGGAAGTAAAGCGCAATGCCGATCAGCAGGACGCTCCACGCCACCAGGTAGATCCTGGCCAGCGTGTCGCCGCAAAGGCTGCGCCAGACCGCCACGCCGAGCAACAGGCAGGAGAGCAGAATGGCGCCGGGGATGATCAGGTGGAACACCGGCGCGTAGTGGCCGAGCAGCGCCGGTAGTGCGCTCACCAGACACAGTCCGGCAACACCGTAGAGCAATCGGGTCAACCGCGGGGCATGCTGGCGCAGGTTGAGGTAGCTGTCACTGAAAAACGCCAGGGTGACGGCGAACAGGCCGATGTTGAGCGGCACCATCTGATTGTTGAACGTCGGCATCTCAGGCCACCAGTACTGAAAGGCAAAGCCTCTCGACGAGAACATCAGGATGAAGAAGGTCCCGAGATAGATGACGTAGTGCAGCAGGGGCCGCTCGCGGGTGGCCAGGTAGAGCAGCAGGTTGTAGATCAACAGTGCCAGCAGACCACCGAAGTAGAGGCTGAAGGCCATCAGCTCCCGCTGGGCCTTGGCCAGGAAGCTGGCATCATCCATGAGATAGAGGGGCGTGGCATCATAGAGCCCGTCGTGGGTATCCAGTCTCAGGAAGACCGTGCGCGACTCACCGGCAGGCACATGAATAGGCAACACGAAGGTGCGATGGTCGATCGGACGGGAGTCGAAGCTCCGTCGGTTACCGGTCTGCCACTCCCTGACGATCTCGCCCTGCGCATCCACCACATAGCCGTCGAGATAGTCGTGCAACGGCATGGCCAGCTCCAGCAGCCGGCGCACTGGGCGGTCTGAAGTATTCTCGACCCGCAGCTGCAGCCACCAGGCGGAATCGGAAAAACTGAAGTTGAGGGTTTCCTGACGGGGACGCGTCCACTCCAACCCCTCGCCATGCCGCAACAGCCTCTCGATATCGAACTCACGAGCGCGGTCTTCCAGCAGCTGAACGTGCGGACCGAGATTCAACTCCCCCTGCAGAGCACCCACGTCGATGGCGGCCTTGGCTTGCCATGGCAGCAATAACAGCAGCGTTGCCAACCAGCGAACCAGCACGGTGGACGGCAAGGGAAACGAGAGGCGCCTGATCACGTGAGCTCCACGCTGGCATACGATGTTCAGCCCACTTTATCAGCTAATGACGCTTTGGCGCCGTTGAATAAAACAGGACGCCCCCACCATCAGGCAGGGGCGTACTCGGTAACAACACACTTCGGGGCGGCGTCAGCTCAGCGAGATGGTGCTGTTGATGCCGCTGGAGACGTTCTCGGGCTCGAACCAGCGGGCGGTGACGGTCTTGGTCTGGGTCCAGAACTGGATCGCCTGCTTGCCGTTGGGACCCAGGTCACCCAGCTTGGAGCCGCGCGAGCCGGTGAAGCTGAAATAGGCCACCGGCACCGGGATCGGCACGTTGATGCCGACCTGCCCCACGTCGATGTCGCTCTCGAAGCGGCGCGCCACCCAGCCGGAGTTGGTGAAGATCGAGGTGCCATTGCCGTTGGGGTTGGCATTGATGAACTCGATCGCCTCGTCCAGGGTGTCGACGCTGACGACACACAGCACCGGGCCGAAGATCTCCTCACGGTAGATGGTCATCTCCGGGGTCACGTCGCGAACACGGTGGGGCCGACGAAGTTGCCGTGCTCATAGCCCGAGACCTCAAAGCCACGGCCATCGACCAGCAGCTTGGCGCCCTCCTTCTCGCCGGCGTCGATCAGGCGAATCACCCGCTCACGGGCGGCCGGGGAGACCAGCGGCCCGAGGTCGGCATCACGCTGGGTGCCGGGGCCGACCTTCATGTTGCGGGCGCCGTCGACGATGTCGTCGATCCACGCCTTGGCCTCGCCCACCAGCACCACCACGGAGTTG
>NZ_AZQX01000121.1:0-13373 GCF_000568385.1 Halomonas sp. BC04 | reverse complement strand
TGCCGTCGTGGTTGGATTATTGTTTTGAATACGAGGCGGTCGCAACCAGGAACATCAACAATCACAACAACACTGCTTGCCTGTGAAATCTTGGTGACTGTGGTGCGTATTCAAGGCGATGTGCCATCACGAAGAAGAAACAGCCGCATGGACGCAGCATTTTCAGCTTGTCAGAGGAGGCCAACCGGCCTCCTCTTTTGCTGTTGGGCTGCACAGGGATTTGGCGCACCGCTTTGCAAGGTGTCGCTGGTCGACTACACTCAACAACTTTCGCAAACTGCGAGTCGATATCGCCGCATGTTCAAAGGATTTACCCGCTTTCTGCAGAGCCCTGGCGAGCACCTCAGGTCACTCTTCGGCCCCGAGGATTCTGCCGCCGGCGAACTGGCCGGCCCGCGGATCATTCCCCGTAGCGAGCACCCCGTATCGCGCCAGCACTTCAGTGAGTCGGCGCTCAAGGTACTCTACCGCCTGCATAACGCCGGCTATGAAGCCTACCTGGTCGGCGGCTGCATTCGCGACTCGCTCCTCGGCAGGATGCCCAAGGACTTCGATGTCGCCACCGATGCCACGCCGGAGCAGGTACGCGAGCTGTTCCGCAACTCGCGGATCATCGGCCGCCGCTTTCGCATCGTGCATGTGCGCTTCGGCCGTGAAGTCATCGAGGTCACCACCTTCCGGGGCAGACCCAACGACGACCATGGCGACCATCTCGCCCAGCAGTCCGAGCACGGCCTGCTGCTTCGCGATAATGTCTGGGGCAATATTCAGGAAGATGCGATACGTCGCGACTTCACCATCAATGCGCTCTACTACAGCATCGCCGACTTCTCGATCCACGACTTCGCCAGCGGTGCTCGCGACATCGAGACCCGCACCCTGCGCATGATCGGCGATCCGACGACACGCTACCGGGAGGACCCGGTGCGCATGCTGCGCGCCATCCGCTTCGCCGCCAAGCTCGACTTCAATATCGCGCCAGGCTCCGAGGCGCCGATCCAGGAGCAGGCCCACCTGCTGCTGCAGATCCCCCCCGCCAGGCTGTTTGACGAGATACTCAAGCTGTTCATGGCTGGCCACGGGGTCGAAACCTTCCACATGCTTCGCCACTATGGCCTCTTCCCCATGCTGTTCCCCGAGACGGAAGAAGCCATGGCCGAGCTGACCTGGGCCACTGGCCTGATCGAGG
Organism: Halomonas sp. BC04; assembly: GCF_000568385.1. Taxonomy (NCBI): domain Bacteria; kingdom Pseudomonadati; phylum Pseudomonadota; class Gammaproteobacteria; order Oceanospirillales; family Halomonadaceae; genus Halomonas; species Halomonas sp. BC04. Next base: position 12,184 of record NZ_AZQX01000121.1, on the reverse strand, counting down.
CAGCCCTCGCCAGCACCGACAAGCGTATCCGCGAAGAGCGCCCGGTAACGCCGGCCTTCCTGTTTGCGGCACTGCTGTGGGGGCCCGTACAGCTGCGCCAGGCGGCTCTGGAGAAAGAGGGCATGCCACCCGTGCCCGCCCTGCAGCTGGCGTCCCAGCAGGTGCTGTCGCGCCAGCTGAAGCACATTTCGATTCCCAAGCGCTTCAGCATGCCGATGCGCGACATCTGGGACCTGCAGCTACGCCTGCCCCAGCGTCGCGGCAAACGAGCACTGCAGACCCGTGAGCACCCGCGCTTTCGCGCCGCCTACGATTTCCTGCTGCTGCGGGAAACGTCCGGCGAGCTAGAACCCGGACTCGGCGACTGGTGGACCGCCTACCAGGAGGGCGATGAGCACGAACAGCTGCGCCTGCTGGAGAAGGCCGGCGCCAGTGCCACCGCCACGCCTGGGGATCGCCCCAAGCGACGCCGGCCCCGCAAGCGACGCCGGCGTAGTGCTCCCCCCGATAACCCGTGATGCTCCCGGTTGACGTCTATGTGGGGCTCGGCAGCAATCTTGACGACCCCGCATCACAGGTGAACCGGGCGCTCGAGACCCTCGGCGCGCTGCCGTTGACTCAACGGGTAGGCGTTTCAAGCCTCTATGCCAGCCGTCCCGTCGGGCCCCAGGACCAACCCGACTACATCAATGCCGTGGCCCATCTGGCGACGCGCCTTTCACCGCTGGCCCTGCTCGATCAACTTCAGGCACTGGAACAGCGCCATCGACGCGTTCGCCGACGCCACTGGGGCCCCCGCACCCTGGACCTGGACCTGCTATTGTTCGGAAAACGGGTCATTGAGACGCCGCGGCTGCGCGTCCCCCACCCCGAAATGAGCGCGCGGCCCTTCGTCATGGTTCCCCTCGCCGAACTGGCGCCAGCGCTGACCCTACCCGATGGCCGAAGCATCACCACTCTGGCCGAGCCACTGAGGTCACCGGACCTGATCAGAGTGTTACCCGACCACCCAAGATAAGTGTTACCTATCGACACTGCGCCCGCATTCTGGTAACAATCACGCGCAGTGAAAGGCGGTGCGGAGAACGCCGCGCCGACCCGAGGACAACATGAGAGCACGCCATGAAAACCGTCACCCTGAGCACGCTACAGGCCCATAAGCGCGCAGGCGAAACCTTCAGTTGCCTGACGGCCTATGACGCCTCCTTTGCCCGGAGCGCGTCCGAGGCCGGCATCGAAGTGCTGCTGGTCGGTGATTCCCTGGGCATGGTCCTGCAGGGTCATGCCAGCACTCTTCCGGTCACCCTGGACGACATCTGCTACCACACCCGCTGCGTGGCACGTGGCAAGGGCCCAAGCCTGCTGATGGTCGACCTCCCTTTCATGAGCAACTCCAGCCAGGAGCGTCTGCTTCAGGATGCCGGTGCGCTGATGCGGGCCGGTGCCGAACTGGTCAAGATGGAAGGCGAGGCCTGGATGGCCGATGGCATTCGCGAGCTGACACGCCGGGGGGTGCCCGTGTGCGCCCACCTGGGGCTGACCCCACAGACCGTCTATCAGCTCGGCGGCTACAAAGTACAGGGCCGTGACACCGAACGCGCCACACAGATCCTCGAGGATGCCCGCACCCTCGTGGCAGCCGGCGCCTCGGTGATACTGCTGGAGTGCGTACCGGCCAGCCTCGGCCGTGCCATCACCGAGGCGCTGGACGTCCCGGTGATCGGCATCGGCGCCGGCTCCGATACCGATGGCCAGATACTGGTGATGCATGACGTGTTGGGCGTGACCCACGGCCGCGTGCCGCGCTTCGTCAAGAACTTCATGGCGGAGGCCGACGACATCCCTGACGCCTTCCGTCGCTATCACGAGGACGTCAAGGCGCGCCGCTTCCCGGCCGAGGAGCACAGCTTCTAGCACCCCTCGCGATCCCCTGGAGCCCCTGATGCGTACCCTGAGAGACATCCCTGAGCTGCGCGAAACCCTTGGTGGATACCGCCGACGCGGCCAGCGTATCGCCCTGGTTCCGACCATGGGCAGCCTTCACGCCGGCCACCTCGCCCTGGTGGAGGCAGCCCGCCGCCACGCCGACGTGGTGGTGGCGACGATCTTCGTCAACCCGCTTCAGTTCGGCCCCAGCGAGGACCTGGATGCCTACCCTCGCAGCCTGGCCGACGACCAGGCCAAGCTCGAGGAGGCGGGCTGCGACCTGCTGTTTGCCCCCGACACGACCATGCTCTACCCCCGCGGTCTCGAGGAGCAGACCCGGGTCTGTGTGCCCGCCGTCAGCGAGGGGCTCTGTGGCGGCGCAAGACCCGGCCACTTCGACGGCGTCTCTACCGTGGTGAGCATCCTGTTCAATCTGGTGCAGCCCGACACGGCCTGCTTCGGTGAAAAGGACTACCAGCAGCTGGCGGTGATTCGCAAGCTGGTGGAAGACCTCCACTTCCCCGTCGAGATCGTCGGCGTACCCATCGTGCGTGCCGAAGATGGCCTGGCACTCTCCTCCCGCAACGGCTACCTCGACCCCGACCAGCGCGCCACCGCGCCCCGACTATACCGGACGCTCTGCGAGCTGCGCGACGCCCTGGAGGCCGGCGAACCCGTCGCCACCAGCCTGGAGGCGGGCCTGGCCCGGCTGCGGGAAAGCGGTTTCGAGCCGGACTACCTTGAGCTGCGCACCCATGACCTGGCGCCTGTCACCGAGACTAGCCGCGACGTCGTGCTCCTCGCCGCCGCCCGCCTGGGCCCGACTCGCCTGATCGACAACCTGACCCTGACCCTGCCGCGCTAAGGCGGCATTCAATGTGCGCCCTGTGCACCGTATTCCGGAGGAAGCTGCTTCCATGTACACCATCATGCTCAAGGCCAAGCTCCACATGGCTCGCGTCACCCATGCCGTACTCAACTATGAAGGCTCCTGTGCCATTGACGGTGACCTGCTGGACCTGTCCGGTATCCGCGAGAACGAGCAGATCCAGATCTATAACGTGGAAAACGGCCAGCGCTTCACCACCTACGCCATCCGCGCCGAGGAAGGCTCCCAGGTCATCTCCATCAACGGTGCAGCCGCCCACCTGGCCGGCCCCGGGGACCGCGTGATCATCTGCAGCTATGCCCACTACAGCGAGGCCGAACTGGACAATCATCAGCCGGCGCTGGTCTATCTGAAGGAAGGCAACGACGTCAGCCACACCAGCAACGCCATCCCCGTTCAGCTCGCCTGATGAGCAGCCGCACCCTCCGCGGGCTGCTCGCCGGCCACGATCCCATGGGCTGCGGCATGGAACAGGGACGCTGACTGACGAATTTCACCCTATTGGGGCATTGCCGCAGCGCACAAGCGTCGCCTATGCTGACAGGGCTACCGTCTGCGACCGATTTCAGGAGTGTTTCTTATGCAAGATGTGGTGATCGTTGCCGCCCGCCGTACCGCCGTGGGGGCCTTCGGTGGCTCTCTGGCCGGCATTCCCGCCAGCGACCTGGGTGCTCTGGTGATCAAGGACATCCTCGCCAGCACCGGCGTTTCCGGAGACCAGGTCGATGAAGTTCTCCTGGGTCAGGTCCTGACCGCCGGCGTGGGCCAGAACCCCGCTCGCCAGGCTGCCATCAAGGCCGGCCTGCCCGACACCGTGCCGGCCATGACCATCAACAAGGTCTGTGGTTCGGGCCTCAAGGCGCTGCACCTTGCCACCCAGGCGATCCGCTGCGGTGACGCCGAGCTGATCCTCGCCGGTGGCCAGGAGAACATGTCGGCATCTCCGCACGTGCTGCCCAATTCGCGCAACGGCCAGCGCATGGGCGATTGGAAAGCCATCGATACCATGGTCCACGACGGCCTGTGGGATGCCTTCAACAACTACCACATGGGTATCACCGCCGAAAATCTGGCCGAGAAGTACGAGATCACCCGCGAGCAGATGGATGAGTTCGCCGCGGCTTCCCAGCAGAAGGCCGCCGCCGCCATTCGCGATGGCAAGTTCAAGAGCCAGATCGTGCCGGTAGAGATTCCCCAGCGCAAGGGCGACCCGGTGGTCTTCGACACCGACGAGAACCCGCGCGAAGTGAGCGCTGACAAGCTCGGTGGCATGCGCCCCGCCTTCAAGAAGGATGGCACCATCACCGCCGGTAACGCCTCCGCGCTCAACGACGGTGCCGCCGTAGTGATGATCTGCTCCGCCGAGAAGGCCAAGCAGTTGGGCCTGGAGCCTCTCGCTCGCATCGCCGCCTACTCCAACGCCGGCGTCGACCCGGCCATCATGGGCATCGGCCCGGCACCGGCCACCCGCCTCTGCCTGGAGAAGGCCGGCTGGTCGCTGGACGACCTCGACCTGGTCGAGGCCAACGAAGCCTTTGCCGCCCAGGCCCTGTCGGTGAACAAGGAGCTGGGCTGGGATGTCTCCAAGGTCAACGTCAACGGCGGCGCCATTGCCCTTGGCCACCCCATCGGCGCCTCCGGCTGCCGCGTGCTGGTGACCCTGCTGCACGAGATGATCGCCCGCGACGCCAAGAAGGGCCTGGCGACCCTGTGTATCGGTGGTGGGCAGGGGGTGGCACTCGCCATCGAGAGGTAAGCGCGCGTCCACCGCATGAGCGGCGCCGCAGTCTCCGCCGAGGCGCCTGGCGGCGCCAGTCGCGATGGGAACTCGGAGCGCCGAACCGAGCGCTCCTACAGCGCCTCTTTCCACCAGCGGTGCCACGCAGCTGTAGGAGTAGCTTTAGCTCACGACTGGAGGCTGAAAGCCTCCCGGCGGTGTTGCCTATGTTGGCGGTATAACTGGCGCCGCAGTCTCCGCCGAGGCGCCTGGCGGCGCCAGTCGCGATGGGAACCAGCGCTCCTACAGATGCTTTCTCAGCCGACGGTGCTGAAGAACCAAAAAAACCGCCCCCATGGCCAGGCCATGGGGGCGGTTTTGGTTGGAACCCTGGCTGTCTCAGACGACAGGTTCGGCTTCCGCCGCTTCGAAGGCGGCCTTCTCTTCCGAGGTGATCTCCTTGATGGAGAGCTTCACCCGGTTGCGGTTGTCGATATCGAGCACCTTGACGATGACCTCGTCTCCCTCGTTGAGGAAGTCGCGGACGTCGTTGACCCGCTCGGGCACGATCTGCGAGATGTGAACCAGGCCGTCGGTCCCCGGCATGATGTTGATGAAGGCACCGAAGTCGGCGATACGTACCACCTTGCCACGGTAGAGCTTACCGATTTCCGCCTCGGCGGTGATCGCCAGTACGGTATCGATGGCCTTCTTGGCCGCCGCCTTGTCCTCGGCATAGATGCGCACGGTACCATCGTCGTCGAGATCGATGGAGGCGCCGGTGTCTTCGCAGATCTTGCGAATGGTGGCACCGCCCTTGCCGATGACGTCGCGGATCTTGTCCGGATCGATCTTGATGGTGGCCATGGAGGGGGCGTTCTCGGACACCTCGGCACGGCTCTGGGCGATCACGTCGTTCATCTGCTGGAGGATATGCAGGCGGGCCTCATTGGCCTGCTGCAGGGCGACCTCCATGATCTCCTCGTTGATCCCCTCGATCTTGATATCCATCTGCAGGGCGGTCACACCGGCCGCCGAACCGGCCACCTTGAAGTCCATGTCGCCCAGGTGATCCTCGTCGCCCAGGATATCGGTCAACACGGCAAAGCCGTCGGCATCCTTGACCAGGCCCATGGCGATGCCCGCCACCGGTGCCTTCATCGGCACGCCGGCGTCCATAAGTGCCAGTGAGGAACCGCACACGGATGCCATGGAGCTCGAGCCGTTGGACTCGGTGATCTCGGAGACCACACGGATGGTGTAGGGGAAATCCTCGGACGAAGGCAGCATGGCCTCGATGCTGCGACGGGCCAGGCGGCCGTGGCCGATTTCGCGACGCTTGGGCCCGCCCATGAAGCCGGCTTCACCCACGCAATAGGGGGGGAAGTTGTAGTGCAGCATGAAGCGATCCTTGCGCTCACCCTCCAGCGACTCGATCAGCTGGGCATCGCGCAGGGTACCCAGGGTGGCGATGACGATCGCCTGGGTCTCGCCGCGGGTGAAGATCGACGAACCATGGGTCTTGGGCAGACTACCCACTTCGATATTCAGCGGACGCACGGTCTTCTGGTCGCGACCGTCGATACGCGGCTCACCCTTGACCACGCGGGAGCGCACCACCCGCTTCTCCAGCGCGGCGAAGGCACCCTTGACCTCGTCGGCATCGAACTTGCCTTCCTCTTCACCGGCGAGCTGCTCGACGGCCTCGGCCTTGAGTGCCGACAGGGCGTCCTGACGAGCCATCTTGTCGGTGACACGGTAGGCCTCGCCCACCTTGGCTTCGAAGCCCTGCGCAACGGCTTCCTTGAGGGGCGTGTTCTCGGCGGGCGGCTGCCAGTCCCACTTCGGCTTGCCGGCCTCGGCTGCCAGCTCCTCGATGGCCTTGATGGCGACCTGCATCTCCTGATGGCCATAGAGCACGGCGCCCAGCATCTCGTCCTCGAGCAGTTCCTTGGCCTCTGACTCCACCATCAGCACCGCTTTCTCGGTACCGGCGACGACCATGTTCAGCTCGGAGTTGGCGAGCTCCTCCACGGTGGGGTTGAGGAAGTAGCCCTTCTCCTCGTCGAAGCCGACCCGCGCGGCACCCAGGGGGCCGTTGAACGGCACGCCGGCGATGCACAGCGCCGCGGAGGTGCCGAGCATGGCGGCGATGTCCGGGTCATGGTTGCGGTCGGTGGAGAGCACGGTACAGATCACCTGCACCTCGTTCATGAAGCCCTTGGGGAACAGCGGGCGAATCGGGCGATCGATCAGGCGGGAGGTGAGCGTCTCCTTCTCGGTGGGACGCCCCTCGCGCTTGAAGAAGCCGCCGGGGATCTTGCCGACAGCGTAGGTTTTTTCCTGATAGAACACCGCCAGGGGGAAGAAGTCCTGCCCTGGCTTGAGCTCTTTCTTGGCGACGACGGTACACAGCACCACGGTATCGTCCATGGTGACCATTACGGCACCGTTGGCCTGGCGGGCGATGCGCCCGGTTTCCAGGGTGACGGTGCTGCGACCGTACTGAAACGTTTTCTTGACCGGATTCACGGCGGTTTCCTTCAACTTTTCGATGTCTGGGTCGTTTTGACTCGGCGACTATTTTAGGGGTTGACGCGCGCGAGGGCCACCGGTTAGCGATATTTCGACAGGGCAGTCGCGATATATCTCCCCGACTCGTGGGACTATGCCGGCGGCAGGCCTGCGAGGAGGCGCTGTGAACCCATCCCTGGGCGCTACTTTTGCCTTCCATGGCAAAAGACCTCCTCTTCGGCCTGCCCCCGGCGTCCCTCGCGATTCGGCAGCCGTAAACGCAAAACGGGCAGCCCCAAGGGCTGCCCGTTCACAATGGCGCTGGAAAACGTCGATTAACGACGCAGGCCCAGACGCTGGATCAATGCCTGATAGCGTTCGAAATCCTTGCGCTTCAGGTAGTCAAGCAGCTTGCGGCGCTGGTTGACCATGCGGATCAGGCCACGACGTGAGTGGTGATCCTGCTTGTTAGTCTTGAAGTGATCCTGCAGGCCGTCGATGTTGGCGCTGAGCAGGGCTACCTGCACTTCGGGGGAACCGGTGTCGTTGTCACCACGACCGAATTCATTGACGATTTCGGCCTTCTTTTCGGCGGTAAGTGCCATCTGTCTCTCCAGTAAGCAATATGCCTGAGTCATGAATGTCGGAGACCACGCATATTTGCAGTCTCCACGCCTGCACCCTAAGGCGCTGGTCTCACACCGAGTCCGCCGTGGCGGTACTCAGCAGGCGACGGGGGGCGATTTCCCCTGTCGCCCTGACCACGCCGAGACCCACAAAGGTCCCGTCGTGGTAGAGTCTTGTCGTCTCGCCGGGCGCCATGGCGCCCGGCGAGACGACGGCCGACTGCCCGTGCTGCAGCCGCGTCACGGCCTCAACATCAAGCTCCAGGGACGGCAGATGCGCAACCAGCACATCCACCGGCAAGAGCCTTGCCTCGAGGTCAGCCTGGTCGGGCCGGGCCTCCAGTCCATCGAAGGCCACCATCTCGCTGGCATCGAAGGGGCCGGTCTTGAGGCGCCGCAGCGCGGTGATATGGGCGCCACATCCGAGCGCCCGACCGATGTCTTCGGCCAGGGTGCGGATATAGGTGCCCTTGCTGCATCGCACTTCCAGCGTGAAGGCATCGCCGTCGTGGGCCAGAAGGCGCGCATCATACACCGTCACGCGTCGGGCTGCACGCTCCACCGTCTTGCCCTCGCGGGCCAGTTCGTAGAGCTTGCGTCCCTGATGCTTGAGCGCCGAGTACATGGGCGGAACCTGTTCGATCTCGCCGCGAAACCGCGCCAGCACCGCCTCAATGTCCGCCTCGCTCAGTGCCGGCACCGCCTGGCGTTCGACCACTTCTCCCTCGGCATCGCCAGTGTCGGTCACCACACCCAGCTGGACGCGGGTGCGATAGACCTTGTCGGCCTCCAGCAGGAACGAGGAAAACTTGGTCGCCTCGCCGAAGCAGACCGGCAACAGCCCGGTCGCCATGGGATCGAGGGTGCCAGTGTGGCCCGCCTTCTGCGCCTGGAACAGGCGCCGGGCACGCTGCAGGGCATGATTGCTCGACGCCCCCTGGGGCTTGTCGAGCAGCAGCACCCCGTTGACCGGCAGACCACGGCGACGACGCGCCATCAGTCCTTCTCGTCCTCGTTGCCGCCGCGCGTCTGGCCGTCACCGACGTCGCCGTCGTGATTGCCGGCAGCTTCGCCTTCCTCGGCCTCGTTACGGGCACGATCGCGAGAAACCGCCTCGTCGATCAGCGACGACAGCCGCTGGCCACGCACCACGCTCTCATCGTAATGAAAGCGCAGCTCCGGGACGTGGCGCAGCTTGATCCGCCGGGCCACCTGGCTGCGCAGGAAACCCGCGGCCTGCTTGAGCACCTTGAGATTCTCCCGGATGCGTTCGGGATCCTCCTCGCCCAGCAGGGTCACGTGAACGTCGGCATAGCCGAGGTCACGGCTGACCTCGACGCCGCTCACCGTGACCATCCCCAGGCGCGGGTCCTTGACCTCGCGCTGGATCAGCACCGCCAGCTCCTTCTGCAGCTGATCGCCGACACGGTCGGTACGCTTGAATTCGCGCATGCTCGACTCCTCGGCCGGTTAGAGCGTCCGCTCGACCTTGACCTGATCGAAGACTTCGATCTTGTCGCCAACCTGGACGTCATTGTAGTTCTTCACGCCGATGCCACACTCCATGCCATTCCGCACTTCGTTGACATCGTCCTTGAAGCGACGCAGGGACTCGAGCTCGCCTTCGTAGATGACCACGTTGTCGCGCAGCACGCGGATCTTCTTGTTGCGATGCACGCTGCCCTCGACCACCATGCAGCCGGCCACGGCGCCGATCTTCGGTGCGCGGAAGACGTCACGAACCTCGGCTACGCCGACGATCTCTTCCTTCCACTCCGGTGCCAGCATGCCGCTCATGGCCTGCTTGACCTCGTCGATCAGCTGATAGATCACGCTGTAGTAGCGCAGATCGAGGCCTTCACGCTCGATGATCTCACGGGCGGCCGCATCGGCACGGACGTTGAAGCCCACCACGATGGCCTCGGAGGCCAGCGCCAGGTTGGCATCGGTACCGGTGATGCCGCCCACGCCGGAAGAGACCACGGCCACTTCGACTTCGCCGGTGGAGAGCTCTTCCAGGGCGCCCTTGATGGCTTCCAGCGAGCCCTGCACATCGGCCTTCAGCACGATGTTGACCTTGGCCACCTCGTCCTGGCCCATCTGGCTGAACATGTTCTCCAGCTTGGCCTTCTGCTGACGCGCCAAGCGCACTTCGCGGTACTTGCCCTGACGGAAGTTGGCGACCTCGCGGGCCTTCTTCTCGTCGGCCACGACCATGAAGTCGTCACCGGCATCCGGGGTACCGTCGAGACCCTGGATCTCCACCGGCATCGCCGGACCCACGGCATCGACCTGCTGGCCGAGCTCGTTGGTCAGCGCACGCACGCGGCCGTAGTGCAGGCCGGCAAGGACGATGTCGCCCTTGCGCAGGGTACCGTTCTGGACCAGCACGGTGGCCACCGGGCCGCGGCCCCTGTCGAGGCGCGACTCGACCACCACACCCTTGCCGGGCGCTTCGGGCACCGCCTTGAGCTCGAGGACCTCGGACACCAGCTGGATCGCCTCCAGCAGCTCCTCGATGCCCTCACCGGTCTTGGCCGAGACGTGGACGAATTGCGTATCGCCACCCCAGTCCTCGGAAATGACCCCATGCTGGGAAAGCTCGTTGCGGATACGGTCGAAGTCCGCGCCTTCCTTGTCGATCTTGTTGACCGCCACCACCATCGGCACTTCGGCAGCCTTGGAGTGCTCGATCGCCTCGATGGTCTGGGGCATGACGCCATCGTCGGCCGCCACCACCAGGATGACCACGTCGGTGGCCTTGGCACCGCGTGCACGCATGGCGGTGAACGCCGCGTGGCCCGGGGTGTCGAGGAAGGTCACGCCGCCGTGCTGGTCTTCCACGTGATAGGCGCCGATATGCTGGGTGATGCCGCCAGCCTCACCGGTCGCCACCTTGGCCTTGCGGATATAGTCGAGCAGCGAGGTCTTGCCATGGTCGACGTGCCCCATGACCGTGACCACCGGCGAACGGGTAATTTCTTCGCCTTCATAGGAGATGCCGGAAAGCACTTCGGTTTCCAGCGCATCGTCCTTGACCAGCTTGGGCTTGTGGCCCATTTCCTCGACCACAATGGCCGCGGTGTCCTGGTCGATGGTCTGGTTGATGGTCACCGCCGCACCCATGGTGAACATCGCCTTGATGACCTCGTTGGCCTTGATCGACATCTTGTCGGCGAGCTCGGCAACGCTGATCGACTCCGGGATGGAGACTTCGCGCACGATAGGCTGAGTTGGCTTCTGGAAACCGTGCTGGCCACCGCCCTGCGAGCCACCGCGACGACTACCACGGCGCTCGGAGCGCTTGGCCTTCTTGGCGGCGCCACCGCGACGGCGCTCCTCGCGATCGCCACGATCCTCATCGTCACGACCCCGCGTCTTCTTGGCAGCCGTCTTCTTCGGCGGCGCCGTGCGACGATCGCTGCGACCCTCCTTGGGCGGAGCCGGGGGCTCTGCCGAAGGCTCTGACTGCTCCAGCTCGGGGACCGGGATCTGCGGCACCTCGGCGGCTTGGCAGGCTGTTCGGTAGGTGCGGGCGCTGCGGCCTCGGCCTTGGCGGCCTCTTCACGGGCCTGGCGCTCGGCGGCACGCTCCTTGGCGTCCTCGGCATCCTGAGCTTCGCGCTTGGCCCGTGAATCCGCCATGTCGCCTACCAACTGGCGCGGACCGGCATCCTCCGCCGGCTCGGGGGGCGGCGCCTCATCCTCGGCACGCTTGACGTAGGTGCGCTTCTTGCGCACCTGCACCTCGATGGTCTTGCCCCGCTCGCCGGTCTTGATGCGGCTCCTGGTCTTGCGGGTCAAGGTAATGCGATTCTTGGCCCCCGCAGCACCGTCGCCACCATGGCTCTTGGTGAGATAGTCGAGCAGCTGACGCTTGTCCTCCTCGGACACCGCATCAGTCTCCGCCTTGTGCTCAAGCCCGGCTTCTTTCATCTGTTCCAGCAGGCGGGGGACGTCGCGCCCTACCTTCGCTGCAAAATCTTTAACGGTCATTTCTGACATGTTGACCCTCCTCAGCCCGTGACCCGTTTACTGTTCGTTCTCGAACCAGGGCGCACGGGCAGTCATGATCAGTGATGCAGCGCGCTCCTCGTCCATGCCCTCGATGTCCATCAGATCGTCGACGGACTGCTCGGCGAGGTCCTCCATGGTGACAATGCCGCGGCTCGCCAGAATGAAGGCCAGATGACGCTCCATGCCCTCCATTTCCAGCAGGTCGTCGGCCGGCTGAGCACCGTCCAGCGCCTCTTCGGAGGCGATGGCCAGGTTCAGCAGTTCATCCTTGGCACGCGCGCGCAAATCTTCCACCAGTTCCTCATCGAGCTCCTCGATCTCGAGAATTTCCTCGAGGGGCACGTAGGCGATCTCTTCCAGCGTGGTGAAACCTTCCTCCACCAGCAGCCGGGCGAGGTCATCCTCGATATCCAGATGCTGAATGAAATGCTCGACCAGGCTATCGATCTCCTGCTCTCGCTTGTCTTCGGCCTCGTTCTCGGTCATGACGTTGATC